>CALAKE010000480.1 GCA_937922775.1 uncultured bacterium
CGAAGGACAACATCGATTTCTACACATCGGAGGTTTACTCCCCCTCTGACCCTCCGATGTTCCCGGAGGCATGGCCGCTGCCCCCGTTTCTCCTGGCCCTCGTCCCCCTGCCCAAGGAGTTCTCGTATCGCAACATCGGGCAGATCGACAACCTCGGATTAGAGCTCGGTGTCAACGCGCGCCCGTTCCCGCGCAATGAATTCATGGCGAACTTCACCTGGCAGGCCGACCCGGACGTCACGGGCATTCCTGTGCTGGAGGTCAACAAGCCGCCGAGCGCGATTTTCAGCATCGGCTGGAGTGGCTGGTACGAGAGCTTTCTTTACAGCGTCACGGTGAACTACACCGGGGAGGCCTATTGGGCCGACGTCCTCGATGCCCGCTTCCATGGCTGGACCGAGGCGTACACGACGCTGAACGCGACCATCGGCTACTCGTTCCTGAACGACACCCTGGATCTCATGGTTCGCGCCACGAATCTGACGAACGAGACCTTCCAGCAGCATGTCTTCGGCGACATCATCGGTCGCCGTGTCGTCGCGGAGTTGGCTTACGGCTGGAACTACTAGTCGTCACCGAATCTTGGCTGCCAGCGGGTCGAGCATGCTCGACCCGCTATGCCGGCGGGGCCACCCACATGGCCCCGCCTTTTTGGTGCGGTGATGAGCCTGCAGCGGTTCTTGAGCTCTCTGGGGCCGGGGGTCCTGATGGCCGCCACGGCGATCGGCGCCTCTCACCTCGTTCTATCGGTGCAAGCTGGGGCCATTTACGGCTACTCGCTCCTTTGGGTCGTGGTTGCCGCCAACCTGCTGAAGTATCCGGCCTTCGAGTACGGACCCCGCTTCGCCCTGGCTACCGGTCGTTCCCTATTGGAGGGATATGCCCAGGTGCCGGGGCCTCGTGGCTGGGCCCTGTGGCTTTTCCTCTTCGGCACCGTTGTACAAGGTGTTGGGGTCGTGGGTGGCGTGCTGGGGTTGACCGCTTCGATAGCTTTCGCGGTGCTGCCGGCGCTTGGCATCCCGGGGTGGAGTGTTGTGCTCGCGACAATCATCGTCTTGCTCCTGGCCCTGGGGCGCTACCGCGGTCTCGAGCTAGTCATCAAGCTGATGATGGGGATACTCTTGTTGGCCACCCTCGTGGCGTTCTTCGCGACTCCCATGCCTCTGTCCGCAGCGCGGCATCTGTTGGTCCCAGTTTTCCCCGCCGGAGCGTTCGCACTGATTGTGGCACTCGCTGGCTGGTTGCCCGCGGGCATTGACGTTTCCATTTGGCATTCACTCTGGGCGCTGGAGAAGCAAGAGCAGTGGGTGGCGGAGGAGATGGAAGGCGAGCGCGGGCACCTGCGCAGATCTCTGCTCGACATGCGGCTGTCGTATTTGTTCACGACGGTCCTGGCGATGCTCTTCCTCGGCCTCGGGGCGGCGCTCCTGCATCCGCGGGGGCTGGTCCTGGAGTCCACCGAGGTTGCGCCGACCGTCGCGCGACTCTACACCGAGAGCCTCGGAGAATGGATGTACCCTGTTTTCCTGCTGGCGGCCTTCTGCGCGATGTTCTCGACGGCCCTGGCCTGCATGGATGGCTTTCCGAGGGCGTTCGCCGACACCATGAGGGTTCTGGGGTACCGAGGCAGCGAAAAGGGTTACTACTGGGGCTTCTTGCTCGCCATCTACGCGGGGTCGATCGCTCTTTTGATGTGGTGGCCCGACCCGGTGCCACTGGTCACCGCGGTCGCCATCATTTCGTTTCTATTCGCGCCGCTCTACGCGGCCTTGAATACCTATTGCGCGACGCGGTTGATCTCCGATCCCGACCTGCGACCCGGGCGTCTCAGCTCGTATCTGGCGGTCGTGGGTGTCGCCGTGATGGCGCTCACCGCGGTCGTCTACCTGGTCGGCCTGGTCGGTTGAACTGAAGGGCGCGATCGGCCAGCCGACCGGCCTTCGGGCTTTCTTCTCGAGCTACTCGGGGACTTCAGCTCCTACTTCTTGCGAGCAAAGCTCGCCACGGTCGGCTGAACCAGTCGCTCCCAGTCCTTGTAGAGAATCTCGACGCTTTGCTGGTGATTACAGGCGTTGAAGACGATGCGCTCGTCTGCGATCAGTGCCTCGTCAACATACACCGGGCAATCGTAGAGGTTGCCGAACGGTGGCATGGCACCGACGTCACAGTCGGGGAACTTGGGCGCAAACTCCGACTCGTTGGCCAGTCGTACCTCTTGGGCTCCGAGCGCCGCCTTGGCTGTGTCGAAATCGACATCATACGGAGCCGGCAAGCAGAGCATTGCGAGCTTGTCATCGGCGAAAACCATGACGACCTTCAGGACCATCTGGCCGGGAACATGGTCGACATGGGCGACCTCTTGGGCCGTATAGGCTTCAGGGTGTTGCCTGACCGTAAACTGCACGCCTTCAGTTTGGAGATAGTTTGCCAGTCTCTCGTGGCCTCCCATCACACTCCTCCTGACTGCGGGGCATCCACAAGGAAGTGCTACCCGCAAGCTGTCGCCCACTCCAGCCTGAATACTCGGATACTGAGATCATAATATGGGTGGCGTTCGATTTCCCGAGGATGCCGTGATGAAAGTGCAATGGGTCTGGCGACATTCAGAAGGAGTCGTCGCCGGGGATCGTCGCTGGCGGCCCACCAGCCACCTCTCTGAGGACCTCGAGGTAGTGATAGGTTCCCGGAGGCAGGATGGGGTAGCCGCCGTCTTCACCGAGCGCCGTGGTGACCTCCTCGCATCTGGCGAGGGCTATGTGGAACATGCGCTCGAGCGCTGCCAGCCACTCCTTGTTCGGGACACTCAACAACCGATCGAGGTCCCTCTGTCGGCACATCATGGAGTGAGCCGAGAGTCGTCGTGACACCATGCGGCTGACAGATATCGATCCCTGACATCCCTGGCAGTGGCAGGGAATGCTCTGCCAACCAACTCCGCTGTTGATGGCTGTCTCTGCCAGCCGCGCGGGGAGGTTTGCCATGCACTCCTGCAGGTAGTAGGTATTGGCGATCGCGCTCCCCATCATTTCTCGAAAGAAGGCGCGCGGATGGGCCTCCAGGCCGTGCGTGCCGGCGGCATAGCCGGCGGCACCGTGCGCAATGGAGAGCAGGCCCGTGCGTCCGACGTACCCGAGGACCA
>CALAKE010000481.1 GCA_937922775.1 uncultured bacterium
TGCTGACGGTAGTTTCGACCACGGGGTCACAGAGACAATTGTCCTCGACCTGGCGGCCAATGCTTTGCCGATGTACGCGGGAATCCTTCTTCTTCTCGGGGCCGCTGCGATCATCTTCTCGACCGCGAACACCTTCCTGATTGTGCCCTCGACCAACCTGACACGAGACATCTACCAGCGCTTCATCAATCCCGATGCCAGCGAGAAGACCATCATCTGGTTTCAAAGGGTGACGATCGTGGCGATGGCCATCGTGGCGTACGTGGTGACCTCCCAATTCACCAGCATTCTCCAGATGGCCCTCTACGCCTACACGATGGTCGGGGCTGCCGTGACGCCAGCGTTGCTGGCAGCATTCCTTTGGAGGCGCGCCACCCCAGCTGGAGGTGCGGCTTCGGTGGGGGCCGGAATCGTGGTGACGCTGCTTTTTGCCATACTGGCCCGCACCGGCATGGAGGCCCTCGCCCTCGGCAGCTTTCGACTACCGCTCGATCCCGACTACATCATCTATCCAGCGGCCACAGCCTCATTCCTGGCCCTGATCGTGGTGAGCCTGATGACTCCACCGCCTACCGAGGAAAAGTGGCGGCCCTTCTGGCCGGAGGACTGATTCGGAGCCGGGGAACGAGCGCGAGCAGACTAGTTATAGTAGTCGACCTTGCAGCCGCAGCCGTCCCACATGCGGTCGTAGGTGTCCAACCGCTCCTGAACGAAGCGGCGGACTTCTTCCTCGTCGTTGAGCAGCCGAACCACGCGGCGATCAGGCTTCGGCTGCTCGACCGCGGCGGGCCCTGCCTCGGTTGAGATAACCCGAAGCTCACCCGCGAGACAGGTATCGTGGCTCTCCAGAGTCGTGAATTGACCAGCGAGCACTGTCCACACAGATGCGTCCAGAGCGACGACACGCTTCTCCCGGAGCTGCAGAATGAGTAGCTCTTTGGTCATGGTCACAGAGCAGCGGGTGATCCTGCTACACCTCCCCTGACTGGTGAAAGAAGACGGTTGGCCGGGCACCGGCGGCTGCATCCTTCAGATCCGTATGAAGCCGAGTGACCCGAGCCGGGTCGAGTCGCCTGAATCGGTAGGAGATTGACACCTCCGAGGGTCCTTCTGAGACGCTGTCGACGCTGCCCTGGGGGAGTTCCTTGCGCAGGACCCCGAGCACAGCGTCGAGATCAGCTTGGTCTGATTCCGGAAGTACCACCATCACCATCCCATCCGCAGCCCGCGGTGAAAGAAATGGGATCCGGGCCCGCAGCAGCAGAAGCGCCAGCACCGCAACTCCAAGGAGAAGGCCCAGGAAGGCCAGGTTGAAGGTCGCAGCAGAAAGCGAAGTGGCAATGACCAGGAGAATGAAACCGATCTCTTCGGGTTCCTTGATTGGCGTTCTGAAGCGAACGATCGAGAGCGCGCCCAGGAGTCCGAGGGAAAGCGGCAGAGAGAACTGCACGCTGATGAAGATTGCGGTGATGGAGATACCCATCAAGGGGAAGGCTCGGTAGACCTGACTCCCAGTAGCCCTGGCCCGGTAGAACACCTGGTAGAGGTACGCGATGAACGCTGAGCTGGCGAGCGACACTACCAGCACTACGAGCAACGGCAAGAGGCCGAACTCTGCCATGTCTCGGGACCCTAGGCTCTGCAACGACTGCCAGATGCTATCCATATTCCTCCTAGCCTTCCTGTAGGGGTCGAATCACTCCGGTACAGATCCTAGAAGATGCCTTGTTGGGTGACCTTCCGATAGCAGCGCTCGTATTTCGAAAAGGACTCTCTTCTACAGCCAAAGGCGAGCACGTCCGACAAGAGCCCAGGAGGCTGCCGGAAGGGGCCTTTTGCTTCCACCACGGCGTGGAACAGAGGGAATGGGTTTGACATCGGCAGCATGGCTGGATTCACCCTGAGCGGACGGATGTCGGTATCGATCGAAACTCGCGCCCCCGTCGCGGGCTCCAGGAACCGCAATCGGTGGAACCTGATTTCCATAAACGGATGCAGATTCGTCGGGATCCATGATGTCGGCGTCCGCAGCAATCCCAAAAGCTTGATGAGGGTCGGATCCTGGAGCGGAGTCTTCGACAGCTCCGAGCCGCTGCAGGCAGTGGCTACCCGGTGCTTGAAGCGCCGCCCGCCGATCTTCCTTTTTACTTCCAGAAAAGCCGCAGTCTCGTCAGTATGGTGGCGGGGGGCCAAATACCAGCGCAACCGGACCTTTGATTTCGTAAAGTCGCTATTCACCTTTTCCCGAAGAAGCCGTAGGTCGTGGCTGTCGTAGTAGATACTCGAGACCCATCCCTCCGGATACTCGGGATCAGACAGGAGGCGAGCGCGCAGCCAATCAGTGATACCGCGGGCAGCTTGGTTCGGCAGGGTGTACTTGAGCTCGTGCTGCGCTCTTTGCTGTGGTTCCGGCAAGGCGACCTCGGCGACTGATTCTTTCTGGCCCATCACGCTGACATCGAACGCGGGGGCATTCTATCGAACGGATGTGGAGGATAGGAACGGAGGGGGCATCTGCGTTTGGCGGCTGATTTCGTCAGGGAGGATCCATTCTGGGTAGGCGCGGTCTTGGCCGCAAACACAACGGTGGGTAAACTAGTGCCGAATATCCGATTTGGTGCGACTAGGGGAGAAATTGACGATGGCAATGCAGAGCGACGACGAGCTGATCATCTCGCCCGGGATCCAGAAGTACATCGACACCACCGGTGAGTACCTGAAGCGGCGGGATAGGTACATCGAAGATGTGGTGAAGAAGTGGAAGTTCGACACCATCGCCGTGCATGGCCTCTACACGGTCGAGGACGCCCTCGAGGACTATAACGGGGCCATCATCGAGCCGGTGTTCCTGTCCGCATCGCAAGCGTATCGAGATTCGGATGAGCTCGAGGCCGCGCTCGCTTACATGATTCCGACCTGGTGCTATTCGCGCATCGCCAACCCCACGACGTATTACTACGAGTGGACCCTCGCGCTCTTGGAGGGATACGGGTTCGACGGTGGGACGTCGTGTTGTTCAACGAGCTCGGGAATGGCGGCAATCATGACAGCCGTCCAGCCGTTTCTCGTGCACACGAAGGAACACGTCTTCGAGGAGCGCAATTTCCTGGCCACCGCGCAGTGCTACGGTGGCACATTCCAGCAGTTCAAGGCGCGCCTCGAGGATGAGCGAGCGATCGAGTGCCGTTGGATCGGAGATCCGACGAATATCGACGCATGGGCATCCCGGATCGACGCAAACACCCGATTTCTCTATGGCGAGTTGCCGAGTAACCCGCAGCAGGGATTTTTTGATATCGAAGCGGTGGCCGACCTTGCCCACAGCCACGGTCTGCCGCTGATCGTCGACAACACGGTGGCCCCGCCGGCGCTTCTGCGGCCCATCTGCCACGGGGCCGACATCGTCGTGCAATCGGCGACCAAGACCTTGACCTCCGGCGGCTCTGGGGTCGCGGGGGCCGTGATCAGTCGCAAGGATCTGGTCACACAGGTCGACAATCCCGCCATGAAGGCCGACTTCGCCCAGTACGTCAAGTTCCTGCCCAACCGTGACTACGGACCGAACTTGCACCCGATGCAGGCCTACATGACGCTCAACGACATGCGTACCTTGCGCAGCAAGGTGGACATGCTGAGCCGAAACACCCAGGTCGTGGCAGAGTTCCTGGACGCACATCCGGGCATCGAGTCGGTCGAGTATCTCGGCCTACCGAATCATCCGCTGCACGAACTCGCCAGCCGGTACATGTGGCTGGTCGATGCCGAGCATGACGCGCAATACGGCAAGCCGGTCAATCGCTACGGCCATCTCATGAGTTTCTATGTTGCGGGCGGGATCGAGAATACCCGGATCGTATTCGATGCGCTGCAACGAATCTGGCGGGCAACCGACCTCGGCCGCATCAAGAGCGTCGCGACCATCCCGGCGATCTCCACTCACCAGCAACAAGGTGAAGAAGGGCGCAAGCTCGCCAATATACCGGGTAACCTGATTCGACTGTGTGTCGGTGGCGAGCATCCCGATGATGTTATTGCCGACCTCGATCAGGCGCTCAGCAAGGTGCCAAAACGCTGATAACTTTTCCTTTACTTCAAAGGAGAAATGCTCGCGCCCTGGTTGCTGGACGCCAGGTGAAATGCGCGTGCGTTCACGCCCACTTCCTCGAATGCCTGCAGCATGGGTGCGACAACATCGCGTCGCGTTTCTCCAGGGAAGACGAGCAGACCGGGCCCGGCACCTGATAATGCCGCTCCAAGGGCACCCGCTTCGCGCGCAACCTGCAGCGCCTTGTGCGCGCCCGGAATACTGGGATAGCGATAGGGCTGGTGCAGGCGATCGCGCGTAGCCTCGGTGAGGAGACTGAGATTCCCCGAGCGCAGCGCTTCGATAAGGAAAGGCGT
>CALAKE010000482.1 GCA_937922775.1 uncultured bacterium
CCGGTGACAACGCATGCCGCCTACCAGCTGACCGACGGCCTGTTGAGCATCGACGCCGCTCGCGCCCGCCTACCACGAACTGTGGTGAGCTTCGATGGGCTGGTCGATCTGGACGGCCCCGTGTCGCTGCGGATGGCTTTGGAGAGCAGCGACCTGCGCACCCTCGACACCTTCTTCACCCAGGTGCGCCGCAGCCGCGGCGAACAGCCGACTCCCATGCCGCTCGGGCTCAATGGCGCAGGAAGCTTCGACGTCACGATCAGCGGCGAGCGCGACAGTCTTGATATGGACGGCCGCCTCACCACCACGGATCTGATTGTCCGAGATAACCCGATTGGCGACGTCGCTGGCAACGTGCGCTTGTCAGGGTCGGTTCTCGAGATCGAGGACTTGCGGGTGACTAGAGGAGTTGGGCGAGCCGAGGGAAGGGCGAGCATCAGGATCGGTGAGGACGTCACGGCGGCCGGCCGTGATTACGATTTCCATCTCAGCCTGTACGACTACCCTCTGGAGCTGCGGCTTCCACCTCGGCGGGCGCCACTGAGCATCGTCGGGGCGGCTACCGGCTCGGCAGAGATCGCCGGAGACTACGGTGAACCATCCACGGGCGAGGTCGCGGTCAGCGCTGAGGAGGTGGGACTCAACGGCATCGGCCCGTTCCACGCCGAGGGCAGGATTCGTTTGGAGGAGAGTGCATGGTTCGCCGATCAGCTCCTTCTTGAAGGGGAATCAGGCTCGATCGCGATCACTGGAGCTTGGCAACGGACGGATGACACCGTCACGGCGCAGCTCGATGCTACCAACGTCGAAGCGGCATTCCTGGCGGCTCTGGCAGGAGTCGACGCTACACTTGGCGGCCGGCTCGACTTGGAGGCTCAGGTCGAGGGATCTTCGACGCTGCCCGACGCCACGGCAACGCTGCGGTGGCGGGACGCGTTGGCGTTCGAGATGCCACTCGGATCTGTGCTGACCTCCGCTCGCTTACAGGATGGCGTGGCCAATTTCCTTGCGCGCGGGTACGCAGATCCCGGAGTCGACGACGCCCCGCCGGCGATGGGACCAGCATCCCCGGCCGGGAGGGCCCCGCCGCTCCCGTTGGTGCCTCCCAGGGGTTGGGCCGCATCCCTCAGCTTCGCTGTAACCGCGCCCCGAACGGCTACTGCACACCTGGCCGGCGAGGTGGGCTGGGCACGGGCCTTGCTGGCGGCCCAGGGGCTTCAGCTTCCCGAGGACATGGAGTTGGCGGGGTCGCTCGATCTGAGCGGCAGCGGTGACCTCGAGGCTCCCGAAACTTGGAATGTCGATGCCACACTGAACGACCTGATCATGGGCCTCGGCGAAGATGTGGTCACCTCGCCCGAGCCCCTCCGACTCCGACTCGACAACAACGTGCTGACCGCTGAAGTACCACAGCTCATCAGCGCAGACGGCGAGATGACGGCTCGCGGAGCTCTCGACCTCGGGAATAGGCGCTGGCTCGAGGGGGAGGTCGATGGGCAGGTTGCTCTGGCTGTATTGCGCCTTTTCGAGCCCGACCTGAATGCCGGCGGCTACGCCCGCGTTGCGCTCAGCGCCACCGGTCCTTTCGGCGAGGCGGTGGTCGATGGGCGTGTCGATCTCGACGGAGCCACGTTCGGTGCGCCGGGCTGGCCATACACGCTCGAGGAACTTCGAGGATCGGTTCTCTTTGACCGGCAGCGGATGGAGCTGGCCGGAGTCCGCGGCAGTGTCGCCGGACGGGACTTCACCATCGAAGGCGTTCTGCCGGTGGCGGCCCTGCGAGGAGACGAAACCAGTGACCCGGTTGCCCTGAACTTCGCCGTTGAAGAATTGCCGCTACGACCCCTCCTCGAGAAGTCCGAGGCAATAGGCCGCCTCGTTACGGGAGGGACGGTTTCCCTCTCTGCGGCCGTGCGAGGACGGGGGCTCGACTGGCGCTCATATGGCGGCGGAATGGAGGTCGGCCAACTATCTCTGCAGCTCAACGACCTGACGCTGCGAGCGGCCTCGCCAGGGGTCCTCACCCTGGACGAGGGCCGACTCGTTCTCGCCAACCCCGTGCGAGTTCGAGGCGCCGGCACGAATGTCGACGTGAGCGGCTCTCTCGCGCTCAGCCCCTTCACGCTCGACCTTGACGTACGGGGCGATATGATCCTCGACCCGCTCAACACGCTGATCGAGACATGGGGACTAGCGGGACGGGCAGATATCGACTTGAACATGTCGGGGCAACCGCCCGACCTGCTCTATTCGGGCAACATCGATGTGTCGGGTGGTCTGGTTAGCCTGCCCTTCGTGGATCAGCCGATCGAAGCCATAGTGGCGCGCTTGGAGCTGAGTGACCGCCGGGTGCAGATCGTCGAATGGAGCGGCCTGTTGGGTGGCGGCAACCTGGCCGGAAGTGGCGAGATTCAACTTCGCGACAGCCGCCCGCAGAGCTTCCGCTTCACGATGCTCGCCGATGAAGTGCTCCTGCGCGTCGAGGACGGTGTCAGGGTAACGATGTCAGCCGACGTCGTTCATGAGGGGACCCTCGAGAGATCGCTCGTATCGGGCGTCGTCTCGGTTGTACAGGGCGAGTACCGCAAGCAATGGATGCCCGGTGAGCCAATCTTGGGCTCCGTTCCGGCTCCGTCATCCGCCGACGACCCCTTCCTACGCTCGGTGCAGCTCGACGTGCAGATCGACGCGCCGCAGAACTTGCGGGTCGACAACAACATTGCCGACCTCGAGCTGCGTGCCGACCTCGAGCTTCTCGGTACGCTCCAGGATCCGGTCATCCTCGGGCACGCGCTGGTTCTCGAGGGCGATGTGCTCTGGCGCGACAATGTCTTTCGCATTCTGCAGGGAGCCGTGGAGTTTCAGAACCCGATCCGCACTGAGCCCACCTTCGACGTACGTGCCGAGACGGTGGTCCGCCAGTACTCGGTGATCTTGAATCTGTCGGGATCCCTGGAGCGCGGAATGCAGTTCTCCTACTCCTCGTCACCACCCCTTTCGGACCTCGAGCTGTTCCGTCTGCTTGCTTTGGGCGAGGCGCCCGACGGAGATACGAGCGGCCCCACCCTCGGAAACGTCGGTCTGCAGGCATCTACTTTCCTCACGGCCCAGTACATGACCGAGGTTGAACGTGGCGCCCAGCGAGTCTTCGGCCTCGACCGATTTCGCATCGAGCCAACGCTCTACGGAGCAGAGTCTGACCCCACCGCCCGCGTGACGCTGGGCCAGCAGATAACTCCTGACGTCCTGGTCACGTATTCCACCGTACTGGGATCGAGCCAGACGCAGATTGTCACGATCGAGTACCGCTGGAGAAGGAATATGCGGGTCGTCGGTAGCCGTGAGGAAGACGGCTCCTACGGCATTGATGTGAGATTCGATCACCGGATCCGATGATGAGCACAGCCGCGTCACAATCCAGCAAGGTCCGAGCCTTCCGGCAGGCCCGCGTGCTCATATTGCTGGTTGTCTCGGTCCTGCTTCTGGTCGGTGCCCCGACTGCTATCGCCCAGGAGGAGGGCCGGAGTGGCTCCGGTGAAGTGCGCGTCTCTACATTCGATAACCGGCTCGTGTCGTCTGTATCCGTTGAAGTCCCCCTCGAGCGAATGCGGGAGGTGGCGGAGCAGGCTGTGGCGGTTCGCGTCGGCTCCCCCTACGACATCGATGAGGTTCGCAATAGCCTGCAGAACATTTACGCCCTTGGCACCGTATCCGACGTACAGGTTCGTGCCGTGGAAGATGCTGATGGCCTGCACATTACTTTTGTGGTCCTGCCCGCCGCGCGCGTTCGCGAGATTCTGTTCGAGGGCGATAGCCCGATCGGTGCGGACCCATTGCGTGACGTGTTGCGCATCCGCCCCGGCGACCGGGTTTCCCGTAGCCTCGTCAATACCCAGGCCGAACGTGTCCAGCTAGAGCTTTCGGACCATGGTTACCAGGCGGCCCAGGTCGAGCCCGAGCTCGTCTTCGGGCCCCATGGGCAGGCGGCGGACATTATCTTCCACCTCGTCCCCGGCGCGCCGACGCGGCTGAGTCGTCTCGAGGTACACGGAGATCTCGGCATCTCGCAAGGCGAGGCGCGCGAGCAGCTCAAGATGCTGGAGGGCGGGATCTTCAGAAACGCGGATCTGGAGGCTGGCCTGTCGGACCTCCTCGCCTATCTCGCAGATCACAACTTCTTTCACGCCGACGCGTACATCAGCGCGCAGGGTGTCGATCAGACGGCCAACACGGTCGACATCACAATCCAGGTCGAGGCAGGCCCGCGCGTCGATCTCGAAATCCGCGGCCTCGACATGTCGGCCGAGAAGCAGCGAGAACTGTTGCCCTTCTGGGAGGACGTCAGCGTTGCCGACTGGGTTCTCAAACAGGCCCGCCAGCGGGTGATAGAAAGCCTTCAGGCGGACGGCCACTGGCGACCGCTCGTCAGCTACCAGCGCGAGCGTGATGAAGAAGGTCGAAACGTGAAGGTCGGCTTCAGTGTCGTTCCTGCGCGCAAGGCCATCGTGAAGAGCGTCGAGCTGGAG
>CALAKE010000483.1 GCA_937922775.1 uncultured bacterium
AGCGCTCTTCAGGCAGATCGAGGCTGAGGGTAAGGACATTGCTCGGGTCGAATCCGGCGTCCGAGCTCACCAGCCTCCCGAGGCTGTTCAGCAGCAAGCCCGCGCCGACCAGCAACACGATGGAGAGGGCAACCTCGCCGACGACGAAAGAGCTCCGCGCCCAGACGCGGCGAGCTGAAGGAGTCCCGGCGCGTGACGCGTCCTTGAGCTGGTCGAGAACGTTGGGGCGCGAGCCATGCATCGCGGGAAACAGCCCGAAAAGGACGCCAGTCACGAGCGATACGCCGAGCGTGAACAGCAGCATCGAAGGATCGACGCGAACAGTTTGGAGGTTGTGCATCGACTCGGGTCGCAATGCCGCAATAACCAACACACCGAGCTGCGCCAGGCCGTAACCGAGAAGACCACCACCGACGGCGAGCAGCAGGTTCTCGGTGAGGAGTTGGCGCAACAGGCGACCGCGCCCCGCCCCCATGGCTGCCCGCACCGCCATTTCACGTTGCTGCGTAGTGCCACGGGCTAGCAGAAGGTTGGCGACGTTGGCGCACGCGATCAGCAGCACGAAGCCAACGGCAGCCTGGAGCGTGAACAGGGATGTGCGGAAATCGTCACCGACCGTCTCCTGCGGGCGCACCACCCGCCCTACCGGCGCTGCTTCCTCCGTGTTGCCGTCCGCTTTCATGGCAGCGGCAATCGCCTCGAACTCGTCGTTGGCAGCCAGGGCGGTCACGCCGGGCTTCAGCCGGCCGATCGCTGCCGTCGAATCGCTGTCACCGACCTCGTTGCCGGGCAGAGGCAGAAAGATCTCCGATGTCAGAAACACCCCGTGAGATACGTAGGTGCGGGGCAGCACACCGATGATCTGGTAGGGCTCGCCGCTCAGGAGAATTCGATGGCCGAGCACCTCTTCCATCCCCCCGAGCCGCCGACGCCAGAATCCGTCGCTCACAACGGCGACCCGGGCGTCCTCGCGAGTCTCCTCGAGGCTGAAGCCTCGCCCACGTGACGGTTGCACGCCGAGAAAGGCAAAGAGGCTCGTCGAGACCATCGCCGCTCTCAGATCGGCCGGTTCACCCTCGCCGGTAAGCGTCACATCCCTCGTAGCCCAGGCCTCGAGGTCCTCGAAGGAGCTGCTTTGCTGCCGCCAGAGCCGTATGTCCTCACCGCTGGGTGTCACCATGAAGTCGGAAACAGGGAATACGCGCCACAGGTAGACAAGGCGATCGGCGTCCGGGTACGGCAGGGGATTGAGGATCGTCGAGTTGATGACGCTGAAGATCGCGGTATTGGCGCCAACACCGATGGCGATCGTCAGTACGGCGACGAGCACGAATCCGGGATTGCCTCTCAGGCGGCGAAGCGCGTAGCGGACGTCCTGCAAGAGCATGTCCGGCGTCCACTCCTGTCGAGCAAGCGCGGTGGCGTGAGGGATCGAGATCAGGCTACGCGAGAGAACGCCGGCCCGGCCGGAATCGTCGGCGACCGTAGCTTGTTCCGCTTGGACAGACCAAAGATGCCAGAGCTCGCCGCGCCACTCGGCGGTCCAGCGGGCCCGGAAGCGTCGCGGAACGATCCAGCGCACACCGCTAATCAAGGCCAATGCAACAAGAAGCTGCAGCCGACGCATGAATCAAACCTCTCGCGGGGATATCTCTGGGGTGCTCGATGGCCCCGCCTGGTCGAGCTCGCTCTCATCGAGCAGACCGGCGAGTCGGCGCAAGCGCTCGACCTCCTGGCCGAGCTCGGCTCGACCTCTTGCGGTGATGGCATAGTAGCGGCGTGGCGGGCGCTTCTCGGCGCGTGCCACCTCGGGGTCTTCCCAATCGGAGTCGACCAAAGCATCACGCTCGAGCGCCGCGAGCGCCGGGTACACGGTGCCACCCGGCAAATCCGTCGCGTCCATGACGTCGAATCCGTACTGGCGGCCGCCGGCTATGGCTTGCAGGACCTCGAGTGTTGCGGGACCCATTCGCTTTCTGGGCATGGTGAGGCTTCCGTTGGTGAGAAGTGCCGCCCCCGTGTCTCCCGACCGAGAGCGACCTATCTCTTTAGATAGAATATCTAGCTATATAGATGATCTGTATAGAGGCGTCAAGCCCCCCCGCCGAAGATCCGATCTTGCTCTGGCGCAGTGCTCAACGGCCTAGCGACCGAGCGACGAAGGCCTCCATGTCCGCCTTCATCTTCACCAACGACGGCTCGTCGATATACATCATGTGACCGGACTCGTACGTCTCGATGGTGAGCCGATCGCGCAGGCCGGAGAAGTCGAACTGCGAGAAGGTGAACTCAGGCCAGTAATAGAGCTTGTCGTAGAGTCCATCGGCCACCAAAACGTGAAGGTGTGGGTTCTCCGCCATGGAGCTTCGCAGCGTCTCCAGTAGGTTCATGGCGGCAGGGGGGTCGTTCCAGGGCCGCACGTCACCGGAGACGGCATAGTCGAGATCGGATCGATAGCCGAGCTCCTCCCGGACGTAAGAATTGAAGGTCTGGGTGAAGGGGCCGCGAATGGCCGCCATCGACGGATCGTACTCGTAGGTCTCTCCTCCCGAGTCGTAGTCCTTGCCAGTGAAGCGGGAATCGAGACGACCAACGGTCAGCCCCTGGTCACGCAGCAGTTCCTTGCGGTACCGGTCCATGTCGATGCGGAAATGGATGGCGTCGACGTATTCCTCGGACAAGCCGGTGTAGCTTGCCACCTTGGCGACGATTTCTTCACGCTCCTGCTGTGTGAGCTTGTTACCGCGCAATAGCGCGACAGCAAACTCATCGAGCGCGAAGGATTCGACCTCATCGAGGACCTCGCGCAACGGCTTGGCCTGCAGGTCCGCTGGCAGCTTCTCGTGGTACCAGGCGGTCGCGGCGGCGTGCGGAATGCTCAGGGCATACTCGAGGATCCCGAAATTGCCGAACTGCTGCCCCATTGAGCCCGCCGAGACGAGGATCAAGCCATTGAGGTCCATCCCCATCCGATCCTGCAGTGTGGCCGACAAGCCGGCGGCTCGGCGCGTGCCGTAGCTCTCACCGATGATGAACTTGGGGGAATCCCACCTCTCGTTGCGCGAGACGTACAAGCGGATGAAGCTGGCTACGGCGGCGATATCTTCGGCAAAGCCGTGGAACTGACTCGCGTCGACCCCGGGCAGGGCGCGGCTGTAGCCGGTTGATACCGGATCGATGAACACCAAGTCGGCGACATCGAGCATCGAGTGCTCGTTGTCGATCATCTCAGTTGGAGGCACGAGGCGGGCTTCTGAATGGTCGCGGTGGACGCCGCCACCGTCACCCAGCTTGACGCGACGTGGACCCAGAAGCCCGATGTGCATCCAGATCGAAGCCGATCCCGGACCGCCGTTGAATGAGAACAACAGCGGCCTTTCGGAGAGGTCGGCTACGCCGTCCCTGGTATAGGAGATGTAGAAGACCTGGGCCAAGACGTTGCCGCTGGGATCCGCCAGCGGCAGGGTGCCCGCGCGCGCGGTGTACTCGACAGTCTCTCCGTCGATGACGACGCTGCTCCGGCTGAGCGCATCGCTGGGGAAATGGATGATCTCCGCCGGCTCGACCTCACCCTGATTCTGCTGCCCGTGGATGGCTAGCGGCGTCATGAGTGGGAAGGCCAGCACGACAAGAGCGCAGATGACGAGGGTCCCGCGCCCAAGTTCCGCGGGGAGGTGGGGGTCGAACGTATTCCTCATTTTGGTCTCCTGGTTTGGGATGCACTTGTCAGGGAATCCTACCTTCCCCGCGTGGCCATCTCACGAAAGAGGCGAGCTGACCCGCGAGCGGAAGGACTCAGAACTTGAAAGGTCGCTCCTGGTTCTACTATGCTCCATATATGGAGGTACATATGGAGCTTTCGAAAAAGACAACCATCCTCTTTTCACCAGACCTGCACGAGCGTCTCGTTCGACTGGCTGCACAACGCAACACCAGCATTGGTGAACTCGTGCGCACTGCGGTCGAACAGCAGTATGGCTTGGTTTCAAGGAAGGAGAGGCTCGAGGCCGTAGCTGCGCTGAGCGAGCTCAACCTCCCAGTAGGCTCAGTCGAAGAGATGGAGCAGGAATCGGTGCCGACACCAGAGGAGATACTGGGGTGATTCTGGTCGACGCCAACGTATTCATGTACGCGGCCGGTGGCGATCACCGGTACAGGGACCCGAGTCTCGAGTTCCTACGGCGGGTCGCGTGTGACGAGGTTGAAGTTCTGCTCGATGCAGAGGTGTTGCAGGAAATTCTGCATCGGTACCGAGCCATCGGTCGGTGGACGGAAGGTTGCCATGTCTACGACTTGGCTCGGCGCATCGTTCCCACGGTGGCCCCTATAACAGCGGAAATCGTGGATCGGGCCCGGGAGATTCTCGAAACCCACGAAGAGGCAAGCGCACGCGACGCCTTGCACGCAGCGGCTTGCCTCGTATCCGGAGCGCAGGCAATCTGTAGCTACGACCGTGACTTCGACGGCATCAACGGAATCAGGCGCGTGGAGCCCGATCAATTGATACAGGATGAGGGGAACGGCTGATGCTGTCAGAGGGCTGGGGAGGTGCGCCGGTTTTGGTGACCGGTGCGGCCGGCCAGCTCGGCCACGAGCTTCTGTCATTGCTGGCCGACCGCTGCCGCCTGACGGCGGTCGACGTGGTAACCGCTCCCGGGGTGACCGATCTCGATTTGGCTGACCGCGATGCCGTTACCTCGCTGGTCCGCGATCTTCAGCCGTCTGTCATCATCAACGCTGCTGCGTACACCGCGGTCGATCGAGCCGAGACCGAGGCCGACCTGGCCCGGGCGGTCAATACCGCGGCTCCGGCGCTGCTCGCTGATCTTGCGAACGAGGCGAGCAGCCTCCTGATCCACTACTCGACCGACTACATTTTCGACGGCTCGGGCGAGCTGCCGCGCCGCGAGGAGGAACCGGCGGCGCCGCTGAATGTCTACGGGCAGACCAAGTGGGAGGGTGAGGAGGCGGTTCGGCAGAGCGGCTGTGCCCATCTGATATTCAGGACATCGTGGGTGTTTTCGCACTACGGACACAACTTCGTGAAGACGATGCTGCGTCTGGGGAGCGAGCGCACCGAGCTCGACATCGTGGACGATCAGGTAGGTGCTCCAACCAGCGCGGCCATGCTGGCTGACAGAACAGTTCACGTGCTGGCCGGTCTCGTTGCCGACAACCCGGCGGGCAATCTCGGGAGCAAGGCAGGCACCTACCATCTCACCTGCTCCGGTGAGACGAGCTGGCGCGGCTTTGCCGAGGAGATCTTCCGGCAGGCTCGCGGCCTCGGCTGGGAGCTACGAGTACGAGATGTTCGAGGCATCCCGACCAGCGCCTACCCGACGCCCGCGCAGCGGCCACTGAACTCGCGTCTGGACTGCAGCCGTTTCTGTGAGCAGTTCGCGACTACCTTGCCGAGTTGGCAAGAGTGCCTGCGGGATAGCCTGCAGCGACTTGCTGACGGGTCGGAGTAGCATCGGGGCGGGAGTGGACCTTCGTCGACCCTTATGCCAGCCGGGCTTCAACAGCTCCGGCCGGGTTTCAGCCTTCCCCTTGACTGTCTAAGGAAGTGTGATAAGTTCCTTAGACAAACCAAGGGAGTGGGCTCATGAGCAACGAGACGAAACAGAGCAAGAACGACAACGATCGCGGCGATCTGCTGCGCGGCGCCCTCGAGATGCTCATCCTCCGGACCATCGAGGGCGGACCGAAACACGGATACGCCATCACCGAGTCGATCCTCAACGCCTCGGACGAGGTTCTCGATATCGACGAAGGATCGATGTACCCGGCCCTCTACCGCATGCAGAAGCGCGGCTGGATCGAGGCTGAGTGGGGCCGCAGCGACAACAACCGGCGGGCCAAGTTCTACTCGCTCACTGACGAAGGCCGTACGCACCTGGAGAAGGCCAGTGCGCGCTGGGGTCGTTTCAGCCGGGCGGTCGAGAGCGTTATGGAGCCAGTTTGATGTGGGGCACCCGTAGCGAGATCGACGCTCAGATAGATGAGGAGATCCGCTTCCACATCGACATGCGCACTGAGGCGAACATCGCCTCCGGAATGAGCGTGCGCGAGGCTCGACGAGATGCTGAGCGCCGCTTCGGCGATCAGGGACAGGTACGCCAGGCCGGTCGCGAGATGTTCGGGACCGACCGGCCCAGCGGCGGTGTCGGGAGGGGCTCCGGGCGTGGCAACTGGTTCGACGGATTCATGCAGGATGTGCGCATTGGTGTCCGCATGCTGGCACGCAGCCGTCTCGCGACAGCTGCCGCCATCGTCTCGTTGGGCCTGGGAATTGGTGCGAACACCGCCAATTTCTCCGTTGCGTACGGATTGCTCTTCCGCCAGTTGCCATTCGCTGACGCCGACCGACTGCTGTTCGTTGACGCATGGAATCCCGACCGCGGTGATGGTGACCGACCGCTGACCTGGGCCGATATCGGTGCGATGCGCAGCATGGACGTTTTCGAAAGTGTGGGCGCATTCAGCGAGCGAAGTCTCACAATTACGGCGGGTGATCGTCCCGAGCGCGTTTCGGGAGCCTCCGTCACCCCCGACTTGTTTGGCATCCTCGGGGTACAACCGGCGATCGGGCGCCTGTTTCGGGCGGGTGAGGGCGCCTCCGCTGGGTTCGAGCAGGTCGCCATCATCAGCGACTCACTGTGGCAGCGCCTCTACGGCGGGGATCCTGGTGTCGTAGGCCGCACGATTCACCTCAATGGGCGCGAGATCGTCGTCATCGGCGTCATGCCCGCACGCTTTCGTTTCCCGGAGCTCGAGGACCTTTGGCTGCCGCTCGGCACAGACGACCCCACCAACCATGAGAGCCGCTCGCTCTTTGGTATCGCCAAGCTAGCGCCGGGCACCGGCATCGAAGCGGCGCGGTCCCAGCTCGTTGTCTGGACCGAGCAGGCTTGGCGCGAGTTTCCCCGCAGTCATGATGGCTGGGATACCCGCGCACAGTGGTTTCGGCACGGCTACATCGACCAGCAAGGCCGACAGGGTATCTACCTGCTGCTCGCCGCCGTGGGGTTCGTGCTGCTGCTCGCCTGCGCCAACGTGGCCAACCTGTTGCTAGCGCGCGCCGCGGACCTGCAGCGCGACCTGGTCGTACGCAGCGCTCTGGGTGCCACCCGCGCGCGCCTGGCGCGCCAAGTGCTCACGGAGAGTGTGCTGCTTGGCTTTGCGGGTGGTGTGCTAGGTGTTGTCATCGCTGCAGTTTGGGTGCACATGATGGGGAGGATGGTGCCGGAGGAAATGGCGTTCTGGATCACCATTGCGATCGATCCGCCCGTGCTCTTGTATACGCTGCTGATCTCCGCCGGCACCGGGATTGCCTTCGGGTTCCTGCCCGCACTGCAGGCCTCGCGAGTCGGCCTGGAGGGTCTCGGCAGCGGTGGCCGGGGCGTGCTCGGTGGCTCCAGGGGACGGATGCGCTCTGTGCTGATCTCAGCCGAGGTGGCGCTCTCCGTCGTGCTACTCGCCAGCGCGCTACTGATGGTTCGGAGCTTCCTC
>CALAKE010000484.1 GCA_937922775.1 uncultured bacterium
CAATCGTCTTCTGCCCCTCGACACGGAGCGCGGCGTCGGAATTCACAAAAACGACACCATTTGCCTCACCCCAGCGCAGACTAGTTTCGTAGATCTGACCATAGGGAGCATCGATGCGCACCAGATCGGCTCCGTGAACTGCAATGGGAGCCAGCTTCTCCGCAGGCGTTGAAGCCCCAACCCAGATCTTTGCCTTCAATCCTGCCCGAGCCGCGTATGCCGCAACCGACCGCGCCATGTTTCCGGTGCTCACGGTGCCGATAGACTCGATGCCAGCGGCAGACAAAACAGCGACAGCCACCGCGGTGCCTCGATCCTTGAATGAGCCCGTGGGATTGTGGCTTTCGTCCTTCAGCCACAGATCCTCGCAGCCCACCTCATCGCCGAGGCGCGGGGCCCGCAGAAGTGGCGACCCACCCTCGCCCATTCGTGCTCGCGCAATCGTGCTTTCGTCGAAGATCGGGGCGAGCACTTTCCGATATCTCCATACGCCGTCAACTGTGCCGGAGGAGTCGGCGTAGCCGCGGACCCACGGCGGCTCGATGCCTCGATCCTGGAGGTTGGGAGCAACGAACTCCATTGCCTCACCACAGTCGGGGCAGCGGAGAGCGTGCAGCCCGAACGCCCGCCGGTCATCGCACGAACTACAGCACAGCTCGATGTCGTCGGTCATGGTTCATGGGTGGGGGAACGTCAGATCAGACCGTCTTTGAGGAGCTCTGCATAGATGTAGATGGCAGCGTATCCGCGCAAATCCCCCCACGGCTCCGCCCATTCATGAGCAGTCTGCTCGTCGATCTCATCCGTATCGAAGACGTTACGACCAATCCAACGACGCAAGACAGAGTCCGCCGCCGGGAAGCAGTCAAGTCGCCCATATCCCGCAAGCGCGGTGAGCTGAGCTCCCAGCGGCCCGATTCCCTTGCAGCCCCGCAGCTCGCTCAGGAGTGTGTCGAGCGGTCGTCGGGCGAGTCCCTTCAGGTCGAGGTCGCCCGAGACGACGCAGGTCGCCAGGCTGTGAAGTTGCTCCGCCTGTTGAGACGTGACCGCGCCGACCACAAGATCTTTCAGTTTGCACACAGCCAGGGCCTCGGCATCGGGAAAGGCACAAAACGTGTGTCCCGCGTAGGCGACGCTGTAGGAAATGCGCTGGGCCAACTCCGAGAGGCTGGCGCGAAAGAAGTGTGTCGATCCAGGCTGGCTCGCGATGGAAAGGGCCAAGACTTCAAAGGGAGAGGGTCGCTGTGGCGCTTTGAGGCCGTAGTGATCCCGGCTGAGTCCGTACATGTGCGGGTCGCTGCGGCAACGCTCATAGAATGGCGCCAAATCCTGATCCATGCCCATCATGCGAGACAGAACCCTGCTGATCGGGCGCTCATCCTGTTCGGTGCCGTTCATCAGCGTGATGATCAGTTCGGGTCGCTGCTCTACGCCCAAGCTGCTGACCAGCGCCAGGCGCATTCGTCCATCGAGGTCCAGCAGCCGTGTGTAGCGCTTGCCATCGAAGACATCTATGGAATCGTCGGGGCCTGGAGACAGCAGGGCAGCCGTCTGCTCGAAGTTGAATGGCGATGATGGACTCAGTCGATACTCGTGCATGGCTCGCAGTCGTTGGTTACGGCCATGTTATAGATTTTGCCGTGGCGCCGCACACCATTCCTATTGAACACGCCACCCTGATCGCGCTTCACTCCGCTAGAATTGTGGAGGAGTGCCCAATTCGACCTGAAACGAGTGCGAGGCTGGAGATTCTCATGAAGACAATCCGACTGTCGTCGGCAGTCAGCCGGCGGGTGCCATTCTTGGTGTTTCTCCTTTGCTTCCTGGCGACGCCTGCCTTGGCTCAGGACGACGTGGACGACCGACTCGGTTGGAGTGTCGGCGCGCGCGGCATCTTCGTGACTTTTTCGGAATCGAGCCTGGATACTACGGTCGGCGTCAGTGGCGTCGCCGCTTTTCGCTTCACGCCGAGCTTCGACGTCGAGATCGAGGCAGGGTACATCCGACCCGAGAGCCAAGGTGATGTCCTCGCGGCCGGCTCACTCAGCCTGATGCCGGTACGAGGCTCGGTCCGATATGTCCCCTGGCGAATCGGCAACGCCCTGCCCTACGTCGGTGGTGGAGCCGGCTTCTACATCGCCAGCTTCAGCGTCGACACGGCCACGGTCAATAGTCTTGCGGCGCTGGGCTTCGAGGTCAGCCAGGATGTCGACAGCGCCTTCGGAGCACATGTGGGCGGCGGTCTCGAGTGGCTAACAGGCCGGTGGATCATCGGAGTCGACGTCAAGTACGTGCTCAGCGAAGCGAACGCCAGCTCGACAGTCACCGACATGGTGACAGGATTGGTGGTCAACGATCCGGCAGAGGTCAATCTCGACGGCCTCTGGATAGCGGGTGGATTCCGAATCAACTTCTGACGCGCTCTCAGAACCCGAGGAATGAAGATCATGCCCTTCACAAACCATCATTCGTGGCGCGGGACGGTGCTGGCGGCTGTCATATCCATCATCGCTCTGGGGACAACATCCAACGTCATTCCGGCAGGGGCCGCACCGCTCGGAGTGGCAGCGGAGGGGGCAGTGGTCGAGCTCGGAGAGGCGGTGTCGGCGGTGCCCCCACAGAGAGGTACCCGACCTCCGGGACCGGGCAGTTGGCGTGTCCTCAACCCCAATCGCACCCCATCGCAAGAAATACCGGACGCGGTGATCAACCTACGGCCCTCTGCCGCCTTGTCGCCATCCGGGGTCCGCGCCCACTCCAAGCTCGATGCAGCCCTCGATGGCCTACTCGAGGCTTTTCTCACGGGAGGAGACGATGCTGCTGCTGCCCATGCGAAGTCGCATCGGCTCGAGTGGCGCGGTGGCAGGGTGCTAGTCCGCATCGACACGGGATGGCCGGCCCGAGAAGGACGCCTCGAAGAAGCCAGCAGCCGCTTGCTGGTGGACAACCTCTTGATCGGACTGGAGGAGGCGGGCGCGAGAGAGCGCAGGACGTGGGGACCGTACATCGAGGCCATGGTGCCCATGGCGGCGTTCGAGACCCTGCTCGCCAACTCGACCGTCCGCGGAATCCGTAAGCCCTGGCGCGCCGTTCCGGCGGCCCGAAGTGAAGGAGTCGCGTTCATCGGGGCGGACGAATGGGAAGGAGTGCTCTTCCGCAGCCCTCCCGGCGGGCTCAGAGTCGGAGTGATCGATTCGGGATTCGAGGGCTACCAAGATCTGCTCGGCAGAGACCTACCACCGGAAAGCCGCGTCCACACGAATTCCTTCACCGAGGACGACGATATCGAGGCCGATGAAGAGCACGGAACGGGAGTGTCCGAGATCGTCTATGACATCGTGCCCGAGGTTGATCTCTACTTGAGCAATATCGAAACCTCGGGGGACCTGAACTCCGCCGTCTCCTGGATGATCGAGAGCGAGGTCCACGTCATCAGCATGTCGCTGGGTTTCTTCGCCGCTGGCGCCGGAAACGGTACCGGCCCGATCATCGACATCGTCGAGCGCGCTCCGCGGCAGAACATCCCCTTTGTCACGTCGGCCGGCAACCAGGCCGATCGCCACTGGATCGGTCCG
>CALAKE010000485.1 GCA_937922775.1 uncultured bacterium
TCGCGCTCATCAAGCGGTCCGAACGCGGAATCGCTCGCCCCGCTAGAACTCCCAGACGATCCCGCCCGCCACGCGGCGCAACGTGTATAGATGCTCGTTGAAATCGCCCTGGATCGACCGCCACATCCAGTAGTTACGAAAGTCGCCCTTCATCGAGATCTTCTCGCTCATGAAGTAGCGGACCCCGATGCCCAGAGCGAAGCCGGGTGCGATCTCAGTGTCCTCCTCGATCACTATGCCGAGCGCCTCTAGCTCGTCCTTGATGCCCTGCCGGGGGTCAAACTTGGCGTACATTACGCCAGCTCCGATCGTGCCGTACGGGACGATCTTCGAGGTTCTCGCACCCGTCTGGAGCACGAGGCTTCCGAAGATCTGCGCCACCTTTCCGTCAAGACCGAAGGTCAGATCACCCTCCACCTCAAAGCCGAATGTGGCGTTGGGCTTGAAGAAATACCCAATCGACCCGCCGACCTGGGCTGCGGTCGAGGCACCGAACATCGAGCCGACGAGCACAGAGACATTTGCCCCACCGACCTGATCAGGAGGAGGTGGCGGCTGAACGTCTTGCTGCTGCTCCTGTGGCCCGTCAGTCGCAGCGAAAGCACCGGCGGGCGTGAGCATCGACAGCGCCAGCGCGATGATGACGGCAGTGCATGATTTCATGAGGTTCATCGGCGGCACCTGGTCAGAACTGGAAGACTGTGCCGGTGGGGAAGTCGGCAGTTCGGTTGATCAGGGTAATGGTCTCGCCCCCTACCAACCCGAGCGGCAGAAAAGCCTCGAAAACCACGAGCTGTGAAGGTTGAATATGGTCGAGCACTCGAGGCTCGAGGGTGATGATCAAGCGTGACCCACCCAGGTTGGTCGGGAAGTCCAGCCCCGCCGGGTCGTTCCTGAGGAAGTCGTCTCCAGGTACCTCCGGGGGCGGGAACAGATCATCGACGTAGGCATTGAGGGTGTCGAGCTCATCGGCCACGTTGAACTGGCCCATGAGGACCTCCCTACCCTCGATGTAGATGAACTGTTCGTAGACGTATCCTGCCGTGGCCTCCGGAATGTCCAATGTCGGGTTGCCCTCCGAGTCGATGGCCCAGATCCCCGAGGCCTCGTTGCTATCAGGTCCATCGGTGGGCGTTTGGACCCGATAGCTGCCCGTGGCACTCTGAATCTGATTCGGTATCGGCGATGACAATTGGGCAACACCCTCGCTGAACGGTCCCTGCATGATGACGTTGCCCGAGGGTGTTTCGGGGTTGCTGTTGAACAGCTCGATGGTCACGATAACCGACAGAGCTTTCGCCAGGTTGACGTCATACGTCGTGAAGCGCGGGATGAGGTTGCCGTCCCGATCGACCGTCTGGCCGCTCTCATTGATATTGAACGTTCCCAGAAAGCCGATCGCGTCGGTGCTCGAGATCCACAACCCGTAGATTCCCACCTCCTGAGGCAGCGTGACCAGCCTTTCGAAGGTGGCAACCACCCCGCGGACATCACCCAGGGCCCTTGGCAGGGGACTGGGCACCACTGGCGGGTCGCCGCAAGCAGGCAAGAGCATGGCCGCGAGCAAGACGATGCTCCCAGCGCGCCGAGCTAGAGAGGGGAACGTGTAGCGATTTGCGGAGCTCAATCTGACGACCATTCTATTTGGATGGGGATTGTGTCTGGTGAACCGGCTATCTCGCAATTGACTGCAACTCGAGAACTCCCAGGATGAGCGTGTAGAGGCACTCTCTGTCAGTCAGACCGTCGGCTATGCCCGCCTTCCATCCCTCGTAGACCTCGTCGGGCCCAACTCCTTTTTCCGCCAGCCATGATCTGCAGTTCTCCCAAGTCGGAAGCCACACAAAGTTCTCGAGAAGCTCATCCAGTCCGCCCACCATCGACTCGAAGGTGTTGGCGCTGTGGATCAGGTAGATGCCGGCCTGGAATGGTGACCCGGCCCGAATCATTCCGTTGACGTCGAAGACGTAGTGCCCCGGCTCTGGTCCCCAGGTCAGGCCCGATGACCGCAGCCTCGTCGCCATGTTGATTTCGGATTCAGTAAACCGCACTTTCGCCCCGGCTCTGTTCTCAGTCCAGATCGTTCGCAGGCAATGAGAGCGATTCTACCAGGATCAGGTGCTCACGCGCGCGGCGCGACTGCAGCTTGTTCGGACAGGAGGATTGCCCCGTCGTGTTCTCAACGCGCCGTGAAGACCTCGCTTGACATTGCTCCACCACGACCTGCCTTTTCCTCGTTGAACAGAAACCCCCATCCCGGTACTGGTTTCCGGGATGGGGGCCGAGCTATTTGTCGGATACCGCTATGATGGCACGCCCTGCGCGACGAAATCGGCGAAGCCGTCCGCATCCTGAACAGCATCTCCGATGCGACGCACACCCTCGAGCAGCGACTCGTCGTCCGTTGCCGTGCTCAGTCGCAGATAGTTCTCACCCTCGCTTCCCAACCTGCAGAACGACGGGCGATCCATCGTGGCAACCCCGTACCGGTACAGAAGGAACATCTGCATCAGCGTCGACGGGCTCGACTTCGCCTGCTCCTCCGGCGACATCGCGTTGAAGGCGTCAATGGCACCGACGTTCTCACATGCTCCCGTGATGTTCGGGAAGACATAGAAGGCGCCTCTCGGCATCACGCAGGTGACGCCGTCGATGGCGTTGAGGCCCTCGACCACGAGCTTGCGGCGCCGGTCGAACGCCTCGACCATCTTGGCGATCTCGACGGCACTCTGTGGGTTCTCGAGCGCCTCGCGGCCAGCCTCCTGGATGAAAGGCGGCGTGCAAGAGATGAAGTTGATGTTGAGGTTCTTGAAAATCTCCGCTTCCTCGACGGTCGGCAACACGCTGTAGCCGAGGCGCCAGCCAGTCATCGCGTAGGTCTTGGAATGACCCGACAGGAGAACGGTCCGCTCCTCCATCCCGGGCTGGCTGATGATGCTCGAGTGGGTGAGCCCGTCGAAGACGATGTACTCGTAGACTTCGTCAGTGAATACGCGGCAGTCGGGGTGTGCCTTTTCGGCGATGACCTGGGCAATAGCGGCCATGTCCTCCTCGCCGACAACTCCGCCACACGGATTCGACGGCGTGTTCAGCATGATGAGCCGCGTACGGTCTGTGATCAGCTCGGCCAGGTCATCGGGTCGCAGTGCGAAGCCGGCGGATTCCCGGATCCGTAGCGGTACTGGCTTGGCCTCGACGAACGTCACCCACGACTCGTATACAGGGAAGCCGGGGCTCGGGTAGATCACCTCATCGCCGGGGTTGACGTAGGTGAGCAGGGTGTAGGTGATTGACGGCTTGGCGCCGGGATGAACGACCACGCGGTTCATGTCGACGTCGATGCCACGCGTCTCGCTGACCTGACGCGCGATCGCCTGCCGCAAGCCGGGGATGCCCGCTGGGGCAGTGTAGTGACTATTGCCCGCCTCGATCTGTTCCATTCCCACCTTGGCAATGTGCATGGGAGCATCGAAGTCGGGCTCGCCCAGGTTGAACTTGACCACATCGAGGCCGGCAGCCGTTGCCGCGATGATGTGATCCCCGAGCTTGAACGCGTTCTCCGTACCGAGATTCTTGAGACGATCTGCGTACATCGTGGGGCCCTCTCCTTGTTACGGAGACCGCACCGAGGGGCGATCATCCGAGAGGTAGAGTGAGAGCGATGGGCTGCAATCTGCACGAACACGACTAGACTATCACCGGAGCATCTGAGCAAAAAGTCAGGTCGCCTCCGGCACGACGATCTCACCCTGGCCCACCGATGCTCTCGCGGTGAACACGCTTTCCACCGAACTTGTGCAAAACTCCTGTGGAAAACATCATCAAACCTGACGCCAGCCTACGTCTGTCAATGACTCCTGCAGATTGCACTGCCAGATGTGCAGGGCGAGAGACTCTCGAATATCCATATTTGTCTTTGTTCATAGGCGCTTAGAGGCCACCGGTGGTCACGAGAGCGTAGTTCTACCGGGGAGGTGCGGTGAGACCGGTCAAGCTGTCCAGTGCTCGAAAGGTCCGCAGGCGGTGACGGTGCCTTTTGCACAGGTGGGGCATGAAAATGTGCCGCTCCTCACGCCCGATCATCGAGTTGACACTGAGATGTGCCCTGGATAGAGTAATTTCCCGGAGCGCGGACTCGTGCTCCAAAGATCTACAAACAGGCTGTAAACCTCCAGGGGGAAGGGTGTTTTCCCCCGCCAATGCCCACATCCTTGGGGGGACGAAGGCCTGTTCTCGTGGCCCACGAGCACTAGTTCGTGGGCCACATTTTCCTTCGGCACGCGCCTTGCCTGCCCAACTCTCTCCACGCCCTCGCGACGGAGCACGAAGGTAGATGAGGGCCCCGCTCGATTCGAGTTACCCGCGATGCGGTCAGCTGAAGATCAGTTCAGGGGCTTGGTGGGGTGGGTTAGCCGGTTGCGACGACGCCGACACCGAGTCGGAAGACGAGGATGCCGCCATGGTAGCCGGTCAGGATCAGGGTCGCCGTGCCGAGGCCAGCAAGTGCCCAATACAGCCCTTGATAACGCTGGGGGAGAGATCCTCTCAGCGCTCCTCTCCAGGTCAGGCAAACGACGAAGCAGGCCAAGGTGGCAATCGCCAGGTTGCGGTGATTCAAGAGCGTGCGAGTCAGATGATCGCCGCCTGAAACCCCCTTGGCCGCCGCGAAGCCTGAAAGCAGCGCGAATGCCGCAGCCAGAGTTCCGAACTGCAACGTCCACCACGCAACGATGCGTAGGTCGCGCTCCTCGACCGTCGCGGCAATCAAGTCACACACGAAAGACGTGACGAGAAGCGCGACAGCGAAATCGACCACAATCGCGTGAGGCACCATGAGCGTTGGCCTCGCTCGTTGATGAGATCCTGCCCGGCGGGATTTCTCCGGGCACCATCTCGTACGAGGCTAGTCGGAGGACAGCGCTAGGTCTGCCTCGGCCGGGTCCGATACCTTGAATATGCACATGGCATTGCCGGAAGAGCTGGCAACGGTTACGTAGGCATAGTCGACGTTGATGCTCTTCTCAGCCAGCAACACCGCCACCTTACCCAGAGCTCCCGGCTCGTCCGATACCTCGACTCCGAGAACATCGACCGTGGAGAACGGCAGGTCCGCAGTGCGCAACGCCTGGGAGGCGTTATCGACATCGTCGGCGATCAGCCGGACGATCCCATAGTCAGAAGCCTCCGATGTCACCATGGCGCGGAGGTTCACGCCCTCTGTTTCCAGGGCGTTGCAGAGGGTCGCCAGGCGACCCGGTTCGTTTTCGAGAAACACCGTGATTTGTCTGAGCACGGGCATATTCAGCTCTCACTCCTGGTCTGAGTGTTCCTTATCCCCCGGCACGTAGCCGCTGCAGCCGCAGACCGGCCTCCCGCAGCGTCTCGTTCCTCTTGCAGAAAGCGAAGCGAACCTGTTGGGCGCCCCTCGCAGATTCACTATAGAACGACGAGCCAGGAACGACAGCCACTCCGATCTCCTCGACGAGGTAGTCGGAGAAGGCCAAATCGTCGACGTAACCGAAACTGCTGATATCCGTCATCACGTAGTAGGCGCCGTCGGGAACAAAGACGCCGAAGCCGGCATCCTCGAGCGCCCCGCAGAGCAGGTCACGTCGCTCACGGTATGAGGCACAAAGACCGTGGTAGTAGTCCGCGTGTAAATCCAACGCCACCGCCCCCGCTTCCTGCAGCGGGGCCGCGGCCCCGACTGTCAGAAAATCATGTACCTTTCGGATCGCAGCCGTGATGTCCTCTGCTGCCACGGTCCAGCCAACGCGCCATCCCGTCACTGAGTAGGTCTTCGACATGCCGTTGATGACGACGGTGCGGTCTCGCATCCCGGGCAGCGTTATCATCGAGCGATGCCGAAGCGGGCGCTCCGGTTGATCGTAGATGATGTGCTCGTAGATCTCGTCAGTCACCGCGACGACATTGTGCTTGATGCATAGCGCGGCAATACGAGTGAGCTCGTCGTCGCTGAAGACCTTTCCGGTCGGGTTGTTGGGCGTATTCAGAATAATGACCTTCGTGTGGCTATTGAACGCCGCCTCGAGCTCCTTCATGTCGATACGCCAATCCGGTGGGCGCAGGGACACGAAGCGTGGTGTGGCCCCCGAGAGAATCGCGTCGGGGCCGTAGTTTTCGTAGAAGGGCTCGAAGATTACGACCTCGTCCCCCGGATTGATGAGCGCCAGCATCGTCGAAATCATCGCCTCCGTGGCACCACAGGTCACCGTGACTTCTCGCTCCGGATCGATCCGCACGCCGTCTCGCTCGAGCTTGGCGGCCAGTGCGTGGCGAATACTGCGTGCGCCCCAGGTGATGGCGTACTGATTCACGTCGGCATTAATCGCCTTCACCGCAGCCTGTTTGATCTCGTCCGGAGCAGGAAAGTCGGGGAAGCCCTGAGATAGGTTCACGGCGCCGTGTTCGAGCGCCTTGCGAGTCATCTCCCGTATCACCGACTCGGTGAAGTGCTTGACCTTGGTGGAGAGAACAGGCCTTGCCACTTCGGGCGCTGACCCGTCCCGGCTACCAGTTGAGTCTCCCGCTCTTGACTCTGGCGATGAAGATGTTGGTGCCACAGCATACCTACGTTCTGATTAGCGAGGCTCTCGTCTCAGTTTCTAAAGATACGATCCCGTCATCTTACGTGGGTATCCCAGCAGTGACCAGCAGCACGCTAGCTAGCAGCGACTCGCGCGCACGGCTAGCATGTGACATTCCATTTCCCTACCCGACCTCAAAGCACATGCTGCGTCGCTGGATCGAAAACTGGGAGTTGTCCATTTACGCTGACGACCTCGATGATCGTCGGCCCCAGGCCTTTGGATGGGGCCTGGATGAGGTGGAAGATCTTATCCCCGGGCCCCTCGACCACCTCGATCCCGAGAAGACACTGGTCGAGCTCGGCCGAAAGCTGAGTGCCGACGGGGATGCTTTCTACCGCGTCGCACCCCTGCAGGAGGAGAGTTTTGACGGGCACCGTCTTTGCTTCGTCTCTCCCCTCCCGTCGGTTCACATTGAAACTGCCCGTGCCAGCGCTCGACTTTTCGAATCATCGCGAGCGGCGCGGCGCGCAGTCATTGTCATTCCGCAGTGGAACTCCAACGAAGATTCGCACGTCCAGGCCTGCAAGATCCTGAACGCCTTTGGCATGACCGCACTGCGGCTGACACTGCCGTTCCACGAGAACCGGCGTCCGCGCGAGATGCTGAGGGCGGATCCGATGGTGAGTCCGGTGATCGGCCAGACCTTGCAGGAGATCCGGCGGGCGGTTCTGGAGGTGCGGCAACTTGTGGCCTGGCTGTGGGACCGTGGCTACGACCGAATCGGACTTCTGGGCAGCAGCCTGGGGTCTTGCATCGCCTACCTGGCGTGTGCGCACGAGCCGCGAGTTCGGGCAATGACTCTCAATCATGCCGCGGCGTACTTCGCAGACGTGGTTTGGGAGGGGCTGGTTACCGATCATGTACGACGCAGTCTCGATTCTCACGTCGACCTGCCCACTTTACGTCAGGTCTGGGCACCGATCTCGCCCATCCATTTTGCTCCTCGTCTGGCGCGTCCGGACCTGAAGACTCTGGTAATTTCCGGCGCCTATGATTCGACCTTCCTGCCTTCCCACTCACGACCGCTGATAGATGCCTTGCGTTCCCAAGGCGCCGATCTCACGCGCGTTGTTCTGCCATGCGGCCACTACACCCTGGGACGACCGCCCTTCTACCTCATCGACGCCTTCCTGATTGCGAGCTTTCTGCGTCGCGGGTTGTCCAGGAAGGACTGACAGCCGGGGCGTCGGCCGTTGTTCGCGAACCGAGGCCCTTGTCACAGGTGGCTGCGCCACGGCCTGCTCCCGAGCCGCGATCAGAACCTGACGGTGATACCGCCAGAGAACTCGATGTTGTGCAGCGTGGTGTCCTGAAAGAGGAGGAGGGCTTGGCGAAACTCGGGGTCGAGATTGTCCACCTTGAGCGGCGTGATGTGGTCTTTCAAATCCACCCGGGCGCCGAGGCTTCCGAAGGCCATTTTGATGCCACCGCCGAAGACGTAGCCGAGCACCGTCTCGCTAGGGGTGTCTCCCGTCTGCAGCCGGATATGGTCGAAGCCTAGCCCGCCACCGACATAAGGTTGAACGGGCCCCGGGAAGAGAACTATCTGCAGCTCTGCCTCTGCATAGATCAGCTTGGCGTCGTATGAGCTCCCGCCCGACAGATTGATGGCGCTCGGGCTGTAGATAATGCTGCCTTCCACGGCGAAGGGGAATGCAGTTACTCCAATGCGTCCGCCGAAAAGGGGAGCGTTCTTGAAATCCTGGGCAACTTCGGGGAGGTCGACCACATCGAGCACATCTCTGAAGCTGTCGCCGATGAGGGCGCCGATGACGAAGGAAACCTCCTGCGCCGCCGCAGGTTGAGGGACGAGGAGCACGCCCGTGAGGAAAAGCAGAGCTCCGGCGATCAGACGTGTCGCGCGCATTGAATCCTCCAGTGCTGAGTCGAAGAGCTGCGCCGCCTAAGGGGCGTGTCGGCAGGCTGCCATGCTTCTGACCATCATTCTACCTCAGACGAGTGAAATGACATTGGTGGGTGGTGCGTCCGTAGGGGGCGTCTATGTTGTGCCGAGCCGGCTCTATTGGCCTGTCTCCAAGGCACTCTTTGCGACGGGGGGCTGGAGTTATTTAACTTTTTGGTGCACTGTTTACGTCTTGGCAGGAGTGACCAACGCAGCCCAAAAGCAGCACTTGGTGGTCACTAGCAGAGGCCAATGTCGGAAGGGAGGCACCCTTCGACGTTATCAATAGTCAGGGTGCGCCCTGAAGTCGTGCGTATGGGGGCCGTTGCAGGGGGGAGGTGTTTGATGAAGGCCAATCTTTTGGCCAGACTCGGGCTTAGGGAATTCCTGTGTCGCCCAGCGCATGCGTCCGACCTCGATGCGGCACTGCGGGCCGCCGCAAGGGCCTGCCTCCACTCGCCAGGGGCGCAGCAGGCGTGGACGAGCCTGCGGGCATCTGAGGTCAGGGTTCCCGATAGTGTGTCATCCGTCGAAGACTTGCCCTACGGGTTCGAGGTGCCTGTCGAGCTCGCCGGCCGCGTTTGTGGCACAGTCGGGTTCGCTGCCGCCGAGCCGGTCAACGGTGATTCGCAGTCTCTGGCGAGCCTGGTCTCCGGAGTGCTCTCGACCTGGGAGGCCCGGCGGCGCTTGGCTGAGGCTTCACCGTCGTACACGATCGTGGGGTGCAGCGCTGAGATCCGCGGCACAGAGGCGTTGGCGCACCGGTTTGCGGCCCTCGACGAGCCAGTTCTCATCATGGGTGAAACGGGGGTAGGGAAGGAGCTTGTCGCGCGCACGATTCATTGCCTGAGCCCCCGGCAGGATGAGGTGCTGTGGGCATTCAACTGTGCCGCCGTTCCCGAGGATTTGCTGGTTAGCGAGCTCTTCGGCCACCGTCGCGGTGCCTTCACGGGAGCCATCCGCGACCAACGAGGTCGTGTTGAAATGGCGAACGGCGCCATTCTCTTCCTCGACGAAGTGGGAGACATGGGGCCCAAGATGCAGGCTGCACTGTTGCGCGTGATCGAGACGGGTGAGATCCAGCAACTAGGAGACGAGGGACAGGGCCGCCACGTGAACGTCCGTATCATTGCGGCGACCAATCGTGACCTCGAAACTGAGGTCGCCGAAGGCAGGTTCCGCAGTGACCTCTACTATCGACTCAGCCCCCTGAACATCAGGGTGCCTGCGTTGAGAGAGAGGCTGGTCGACATCGCAGTTCTGGCTCGACACTTCGTCCGGGTTCTCGAAAAGGACTGGCATAGACCCCTGGAGCTCACCGATAGCGCGATTCAGCAACTCGTTGCCTACCCGTTCCCTGGCAACGCACGCGAGCTGCGAAATCTTATTTTGCGCGCCGCCGCCACCTGCGTAGATGGTCGAGTCGATGATCTCCTCCTTCCAGGTTCGAATCGACGCCCCGCGAGTGCTGCTCTTCCGTGGCCGCGTGCCGGCGGTGCCGCGCGTACGGCTGCATCTGGCGACGATCGCGCCCACGAGGATCCAAGGCAGGCCTTTCGCGGGCGCGGGCACCCGAGTGTCGGGAGCAACCTGGCCCGGGCGTCCAGCGCCAAGGGCAGCTTCCCCCGGGCAGAAGGGCGGGTCAGCAGCACGCGCAGACATTCGAGCGGTCGAGCTGACGGTCGGTCGACCGATCTCAGCTTGAGCTTGGAAGCCGTGACAGCCGATCACCTGCGCAAGGTTCTCGCAATGGCTGAAGGCAACATCAGTGAGGCGGCCCGACTGCTGGAGATCCCAAGGACGACACTGCAGTCAAAGCTGGAACGCTACGGGCTCCTCTAGCCGGGACTTCTCAACGAATTGAGGCTGCGCGGGCGTGGGGAGGCCTAGCGTGCGACCTGTAGTCCCGGCACGAGTTCCCCCATCGACTGTGAAATGACCGCGACATGCTCTTCGCTCAGGCCGCCACCCCAGACCTGCTGAATCACACCCTCGGCATCGAGGGCGAGAGTCTGGGGGACCGAATGCATGCCCAAGTCCGCGATGAAAGAGCGGGCATCTTCCACGACGAGCAGGGGGAACTCTGCCCGCGATGTTTCTATGAAACGCTGCGTCCTGTCGAGATCATCAAGAGACAAAGCAATGAAGCGCAATTGGCCACTGACCGACCGGTGGATGGAATTCCAGATCGGTACGTTGGTTCTACAGAATGGGCAAGTGGTCGTGAGGACTACGATGATCGTGGCTGGGTTGCCAGGTTCCGCTGGGCGCAGCTCGATAGAGTTACCGCTCAGATCGACAGATCCCGTCACGGGGAATTGGGTCCCGACACGGAGCTCGTTTCGACTCAATGCCGGAGAGGGCGGTGCCGGGCCGAAGCGCCTGAAGCCCCATAGACCAAACTGAATCACCAGAATAGCGAGACAAAGCAGAAGCACCCTGGTGATGACGCGTTCGAACCGGTTGCCACCGCCTCGCTCTTCTCGCTCCTCGTCAGAATCGCCCGCGCCCACCGCCACCTCCTATCTCACCGGCCTCAGGATCATCCGGTGCGCACAAAGATGGCGCGGCGGGTCGATGGACGCAAGGGGGAAAGCCCATCGGCCCGCGCGCGCGCTTCGCTGCTGAGCTCGAGGTGTCTCAGTAACAGAGAACGTCCGCCGACATTCCGTCGGAGCACCATACGGTGCAACCGCAGCCCCACCATTCCCACATTCTCGAGCAGCCCTCGTCGAAGATGCTGCAGAAGACGGCGCACGAGTCACCACAATCGACCCAACCATCGCGGCCGCCGCCTGCACGTTCGGCGTACGCTGGTGACGCAGTCAGATGCACTGTGGCGAGCAATACCAGGGCGATGGCCCAAACTAACGTCGCGATCTCGAAGTATTTCCTGCGGTTGCTCAATTACTCTTCCCCTTTCAGGTTCTCCCTCTGTTCCTTGCTGCTCGTTGGCGTTATTCGGGATGGCAACTTAGTAGCAGAGAACGTCCGCCGACATGCCGTCGGAGCACCACACGGTGCAGCCGCAGCCCCACCATTCCCACATTCTCGAGCAGCCCTCATCGAAGATGCTGCAGAAGACGGCACATGAATCTCCACAGTCGACCCAACCATCGCGGCCTCCTCCCGCACGGTCGGCGTACGCGGGTGACGCGGTCAGGTGCACCGCGGCCAGCAATACAAGGGCGATGGCCCAAACCAACGTCGCGATCTCGAAGTACCTTCTGCGTCTATTCAATGTTCCCTCCTATCTCAGGCTTGTTCGCTCTTTTCGCTCGCCGGCCTCCCTCTGTGCCGGCCTATCACTATCGAGGTCAAGAACGGACGGCGGGGCCCCTCCTGCCCAGGGTTGATGTGGACACCCTCAAGGGGCGTTTGAGGCGGTCATCTGAGTCCCCACAGAGAAGCTCAAGCCATCCCCATCAGCAGCAACCAGGACACCGTCGGAGTCCATTGTGGCTCCGAAAACACGCCCTTCAGCCACCCACTGTTGTTCGAGCTCTCCATCCAGTGAGTATAGGTAGACAACTCGAGAGTTGATCTTGTGCATCACATAGGTAAGAAGGAGCCGATCGCCGGAGGCGCTCAGGTCCATGTGCAGAATCGGGTCTAGGTTTGCCTGTGGCATGACTTTGCGAGCCTCCTTCAAGCGAATCTCGGCATCTTCGCGGAGCCCAGGCGGATCAATGGGCCATTCGCCAACCTGGTTGAGCTCTCTGTCGAACACCCTGACAACGAGCTGTCGGTTGTCGAGCCAATACAAGTTGTCTTCCGAATCGAGGACGAAGAGACTGTGAGTCCAAGCTTTGTAGCCGGCGTCAGGCTTTCGGAGAACCGGCTCCGCATCGGTCAGGTCCCCCGAGTAGCGTGTCAGCAGTGCCTCACCTTCGCCGGGCCAGGCCAAGACCTCACCCGTCGAGGTAGCGACGATGCTCGAGACACCGCGCTGGGTCACGGACGCCAGATACGTCCCATCCGGCGCGTACTTGGTGATGCGCCCTAGGCCGTCGTCAGCCACGAATAGGTTTCCGGATGCGTCGATCGCTACGCCGGAAGGCTGCTTGAGCTCACCGGGGCCCTCGCCCTTGGACCCGAACACCTGAATGACGTTCACACTGCTGTGGTCCACGGTCGGGCGTAGTTGCAGGACACGGTTGTTCCCCGTGTCGGAAACGTACAAGTCGCCCGTGCTGGACGCGGTCAGGATCATCGCCATATAGAGGGGATCCTCGAGGCCATCGAGCGTTTCCACTCGCAGCGTGGTTTCGGCGAATGGCGTCGGCTCGGCAGAGTCCGGCGCTGATGGCGAAAGACCCATGATGGCCACCAACCAGATCGTGGCCGCACCGAGAACAGTGACCCGGCCAATCGGGGACATGAGAGGACCGACAATTCGCGACATCGCGTGCTCCTTGGTTAGAGGTTGTCCCTAAACCAATGAGCAATCCTCGTGCCAAACATGAGGATCAGCGCCGAATGGCGTATCCATAGGACCTTCGGGCGAAGTCTGCGGTGCCGAGTAGGGGCGAGGTGACGGAGAATCGTCAGAGTCAGCGAGCAAAACAGGATACGGGTGCCGAAATATCGGCACCCGCAGAGTCTTGACCGGAGCTAGAGTGGTGCGTCCGCGCTCGCGAGCAGATCGCGGACCTCGGATGCGAGGGCCTTGGCTTCCGAGCCGAAGACGAAGCGCCAACTCTCGGCTCCCAACCGTGGTGCGGCGAGCTCGTCCAGGATCTGGAGGGACTCGTCTGTCCGCCCGAGCAGCAGCAGCGCGTTCGCACGGTACCAGCATGCCTGTCTCAGAATCGCGCTGTCGCTACCGTCACCCAAGGACTCCAATACGGTGACCGCGTCTTCGGGCCGCCCAGCCAAGTAATGTGCGACGCCTGTGTAGAAACGGAAGAAGTCGACGTCGGCCTGCGCCGGTGGTGCATCGGCAAGAAGCTCGAGGACATGCTCTGGCCGGTCGGCGAGCAAGGCTTGTCTCGCCTCGTCCAACAACTGCTCCTCACCAGCGCGGCGCACGGCATCAGGAGACGGCCGGCCAATAGTCTCGACGAACTCATCGGTGGCCAGATTTGCCAACTCGGCTCGCAGATCGACAGCAGGTATTACCTCCGTACGCTGCATCATCGGCGAGGTCCAGACAACGACCGCCAGCAACGCCGCAACCGCCACCGTAGCGGCCAAGCGCAAATACTGGCGCGCCCACCGGCGGCTGCTGACGGGAGCTCGTGTCGGGAAAGGAATGGTGTTCGGCGTCGAGTTGGCCTCCGCCTCGCGCAGGGCCTCCAACGCCGCGTCCCGATGGACTTGCAAGCTCACAAGCACCGCATGGAGGTCGGCACATTCCTGACAGCGATCCATGTGATTGAGCTGCTCGTCGAGGTCCTCAGGGTGCGTATCCCCGTGAATCAGGTCGAGCAGGTCTTCAGTGCTGAGATGCATGAGTTTTGTGGATTCTCGCGCTTCTGGCGCGTTTCCTGTGCTCCCTAGACGATTGAATAACGGGCCTAATGGACATTTTCCGACAACATCTTCTTCAGGTTCCCGAGGGCTGATTGTAGTCGACTATGCAGAGTGGAGATGGGCGCCCCGGTGAGCTCGGATGCTTCTCTCAGCTTCAGCGGGGGTTGCCGGAGAACCAACAACTCAATGGCTTCACGCTGCGCCTGAGGAAGCTCCTGCATGCGGCGCAGCATCTCCTTGACCTGCGCGGCCTCGGCCGTCTTTTCTTCTCGTACGACCAGCCGCTCTTCCTGGTCGGCGTCGACGCCTCCAAGACGTGGCCCTGGCTCACCGGGCTCGGCAAAGCTCGTGAGGCGGGAGCGGGCCCGCACCCTATCGATGGCGCAGTGGTTGACGCTGCGAGTCAGGTAGCGCCCGGCAGACTCGACATCGGGGAGGTTACCGGCACCGGCGAGCACTCGAGACACAGCTTCCTGGACCGCATCCTCTGCGTCATACGGGTTTCCGGTAATCCGCAGCGCAAGGCGCACCCAGATCTCACGGTTCTGCTCGACTGCGGCGGCGACCAGCTCGGCTCTGCTCAGTTTTCGCTCAGCTCTGGTTACTCGGGCCACCTGATGCTCTCCGGGACCGCCTTCCAGCGTGCACAATCGGGGAGACGACGTTGGCATCGCCTTCCCACAGGGCATGATAGCCGTGACCCAGTAATTGATGGGAGACAAAAGTGTCTGCCCACTCGAACACAGCGGTCCCCAGCCCTGAACAGCCTGCCGCTGCGCATTCAGCGGCTGGCTCAAATTCAAAGGTAGCAAATTCCACTATGCGGGCATACAACAAACAACTCGACCATGGTGGGCCAGAAATCTCCAGATGGGGGGGCAACGAGTGGCTACAGAGGCCACTGTATTCTCTAGATCACGAGGTAGGGCCGCGATTGGCGAGCTGATAGTAGCCGCGCCGCACCCGTGTGAAATCGTCGTACGAAGAGAGAATGGAAGAAACCGTGACGTTCGGGTTCTTGGCCCTGATCTCAGCGCCCATCGAAATCACCCGATCGGTAATCTCGGCGACCCGCATCGGTTCCTCGGCTTCGGACAAGACCCGCTTGCAGGCTGCGACGATGGTGTCGGGTCTGCCGCCTCCCGACCGTCTCCCGCGCCCCGACTCCTCACCCTGCGCCGGTTCGATTTGCGATGCCGAATCGGCCGACATCCGGGCTCGTCTCACCTGCTTGGATAGTCGGTTGAGCGTCCTGGCCAACTCCTTCGAGGTTGCGACCGCTGTCTCCAGCTCTTCTTCGAGGTCGGAGAGCTTCCTCGCATACCTACGACTGACGGCAGCCCGCTGCTGCAGCGCACGGCGCTGCCCGCCACCCCTGCGGCCGAGGTTCTCGACCTTGATCTTCCTGAAGACTGAAACGGCCTCGGCAGGAAACTTGCGCATCTTGCCGACCATCTCGCTGGGGATCCTGTCGGGCTGCTCTTTCACGTACTTCGAGAGGCTGGCAAGGCTGATACCTGTCCTGGCAGCCATCTCCGTCAAGGTGAAGAGCTGCTTGTCCGTCTCATCCAATGGATCTTCGCCGTCAGCAACCGCGCGAATCATTCGCAAGGCCACCCTCGGCACCATGGGATGGCTCGGGCTCCCCAGGTAGGGGATCTCCTCGCGGTGGTCGCGCAGGATCTCCTCGAGGACCTCGACGTCGATTTCGATCTCCTGGGAAATCTGTTCCTTCCCGACAACCAGCTCAGGGTCTCGCTCGAAGGACGGATACAGCTTGAGGATGCGCTCGACATCGTCATCGTTGAGCGAGTTGCTCTCGAGCCCCATGTACTTGATGACTCGAAGAATGGGTGCCAGCTCCAGATGGGGGTGCCTACCGTGAAGCTCCAGTGCAGTCATCTGATCTCGAATTCCGAAAGAGCCGCGAGGCTCGAAGTAGTGCGTGTGGAGATGTCATCTAGCGCCGGCGAGTCCTTCCCCTCACAGGGTTCTCGTGGCGCGTCGATTCGAATTTATGGGGACTTTCGAAAAAGAATCTCGAAGAGATTCTGAGGAGACAATAGAGGGGCCCCAGGACCGTTGTCAAGATTCACGGAGCCGTCGCTTCCTCCACGTAGTCGACGACCTGAGGCTTGATCCGGCGGGCGAAGTCGGGAGGGAAAGGAAGCCGCACGGCGAGGACTTCACGATTCGGCGGTACCGTTTCGAGGCGCACCTCGGCCGTAAAGAAAGCATCACCCTCAGATGAGCCTCGCAGTTCTGAGTAGGATTGCTCCCCGAGCTTCATTTCCCAGAGTCTCTCGGCCTCCTGCATCACTTCACGGAGCACCAATGCGGTATCAGGCAGTACGCGACAGAGCCTGTAGGCGATTGCTCGGCCTGACAGCTCGATGGTCATTACGTTCTTGTCCTCGTCATTCGAAACATTCATTTCCACGTGACCTCAGGGCTCACCCAGCCCTTGTTCCAGATCAATGCCCAGGAGAGTCGCGAGTTCGAGTAGATCTGCGACGACAAAGTCGGGCACCTCGTCCGGCCGAGATGGCTCCACGGCGGCAAACTCGCCTCCGCTCATTCGTACTGTCCATATCCCAAGGCTGTTCGCATCACGAATCTCGCCAACCACACGGTCCCCGACACACAGGCAATCCGACGGGTCAAGGGCAAAGCGATCCAGAATCCGTTGGAATACCGGCAACTTCGTTTCACCTTCCAAGCTGTTCACGTAGGCGATGGCATGGAAGGTATCGGCGAAGCCCAGCCGATCGATCTTCCTTCTCTGTGTCTTCGGATTTCCCGCTGTGATCAAGAAGAGACTGCTGCCTCGTTCGCCCAGCTGGAGCAGCAGATGTCGACAGCCCGGCAGGGGCTCGAGATCAGGGACATCGGCAGCAAAGAAGGCAGTACGCGCCTCGTTCGCCACGAACGACAACGAGGCGTCGACGCAACCTTGGCTGAAGTGTTCCGCGGCAGCAACGAAGTAGTTGCCTCCTTGTGCGGCCTGCGCTTTGGAACGTAGGAAGTCGATGAGCTCAGCACGATCGGCCCGCAATCCCGTGCGACGCATTGCGTCCGCTGCGTCTTCCAGCGCCAGTTCGACGAGTTGTCCGGCGGTGTCGATCAGGGTGTCGTCGAGGTCGAAGAAGACGGCTGCAGGAGCAGCGGACAGAAAAGGCCAGCTCAGATTCTTGAACATGCTGGCTTCTTCAAGTGCATCCTAGACAGGTTTGGGGAGCAAGATGAGCTTGGCCCCCGGCACCTGTGCGGTGAAGACCTCGGCGAGGTGAGAGTGACAGGTGAAGGCAAGGACCTGATGCCCTTCGGCCGCGAAGTCGCCGAGCAGTGTTGCGGCCGAAGCGGCCCTCCTGTCGTCGAAGTTGACCAAGATATCGTCAGCCACGAGTGGGAGAGGGACGGCCTGGTTGGCGTAGACGGCAGCCAAGGCAAGTCGCATGGCCAGGTAGAGCTGTTCGCTCGTGCCGCGCGAGAGAGCCTCAGGTCCCTTGCGCCGCCCACCCTTCTTTTCCTCGACCTCCAAACGCGTCTCTCCCAATGGCGCGAGCACGCGAGAGTATCGACCGTTGGTCATGGCTTCAAAGTAGCGACCGGCGAGCTTCAAAACCTCCGGTTGCCGCTGCTCCTCGTAGACTTGCTTGGCTAGATCGAAAAGGACGCCTGCGACCGTATGGACTGCCCACTCCTCGAGATACCCTGTGAGCTCCGAGCGCTTCTCCTCTCGAGCCTGCAGCAAATCGGACAACTCGGCATCTCCTTCGAGATGCGCCAGTCGCTCTCTGACTCCGCCGAGCTGCTCGTTCAGGCCATCACGTTGTGCTGAGGCTGCGGCCACCTCTCCCTCCGCGTCCTGCACCTGTCTTTCGATCTGGTCCGGATCGAGGCTCTCCAGGCGCGTCCGCAGGGCTTCCGGCCCCTCCTCCCCGGCAACGGCACGCAGGGCTGCACGCGCCTGAGCGTATTGGTCGACCACCGTGCGTAGGCGCATGCCCTGGTCCTCGGCTGCCTCGAGCTCGGCCTGCAGAGCCTCGAGCTCACCGAGCAGAGGCTCGACTGCTTCCTGTAGCCCGACCTGCAGTGAAATCTGGTCTCGGTGCAGACTTTCGAACAAGGCGTTCACCCGTCCGCATGCAACGGTAAGCTCGCTTGTCGCCTTCGCTGCATTGGCGGAAGATTCCCCGTGCCTCCGGTCCTGTTCCTGTGCCTCACGAATACGGTCGAGGAGATCGAGAGCGCCATCCGCGCCTAGGTCGACATCGAGACCTTGGCTCTTCAGCCACGCCTGCCACTTGTCCTCGATCTCCCTGAGCGACTGCTGGGCATCCTCATGCTGCGCCCACATGGTGGTCTCTCTATCCGCCGCCGCCAGGCGCTCGTTCCGCATCTGCTGCCGGCCGCGGTGGCGCAGCCACATCATGATGATGCCGGTCATGGCGCCAATGGTACCGACTGCGGATGTGGTAACCAGGCGAGCTACAGGCGGCACAACGACGGCGCTGATGAAGGTGAGAGCGACCGCCAAAGCCCAGGTCAGCATTACGGCTTCACGGCTCACCGGATCCCGCCGCGCTACGATGGTCTCGTACCCATCATGAGCTTCAGCGGCGCGCCCAGAAATCGACTCGATTTCCGATTCGACCTGACGCATTTCCTCTGCAAACTGACGTATCTTCTCGCGCTCCTTGAGGCCCGTGGCTCTGGTGCGGATACGCTCGGCGTTCCACCCCTTGCCCAGGTCCTTGAGGTGGGTCTGTAGAGCCACATTCGCCGTATCTGCATCCGTGAGACCCTTCTGGATCGCGGCTCGCAACTCCCGCAAACGCGGGGCGGCGGCCAACAGAGTACGGATGCGACCGGACTCTCTGAGCAGAGCTCTCTGAGAAGGAGGCAGAAGCTCGGCGGGGTCCGACGTCTCGGGGTTCGGCCGCGTTCCCGGCGAGGCTACGTTCTCCTGACCGTCGCCTGCGTCTGTCTTCGTCTTGGCCGGTTCGCCACCCGCCGCCGTCAGCGGCACTCCCAATGCCTTGAGCGCCGACTCTGCGGCCAGCAGATCCTCGTAGTCTCGCCAGGCGCGTTGGGCCCGACGAGCCGCGTCGAGCTGCGACTGGCGCGCGGCGATGATCAGATCCACCTCCGCTAGACGTTCGCCCAAGGAACGTCCCTGCTGCAGCAGGGTAGCGTGCTCCTCCGGCAGCTGTTGAAGCGGATCGATCTCCTTCTGCAGCGCACCGATCTCGAGGAGCTTCTCCGCGACCGCCTGTTTCCGCCCCCTCGGCAGGTACAGTCGGTCCCTTTCCTTGCGCAGCCACTGACGGAAGCCAATGGGGTCCTGGCCTCCACTCGCCATGCCGGCGCTATAGATGTGACCTGCGACCTCCTCCTTCTGCAGGGTGTCGAGGCGCTGCAGCTCCGTCAGACCGAAGGCAAAGACGTTCTCGAAGAGAACGTCGGTCGTGTTACGCAGCAGGTCGGCCAACTTACCTTCTGGGAGTGACGATCCATCCTTGTCGCTGATATGCATTGACCCGGGCGAGGTGCCATCGGCACTTCGAGCAACTCGGTAGTAGTCGCCCTCGGCCTCGAAATCAATGTGTCCTCCGTGCTTGCCTCCCCGCAGTGGCTCATAGCGCTGCGGGTCGCTGCGACGGCGAAAGCCGAACAGGACCGAGCGGATGAAAGTCATCAGAGTCGTTTTGCCGCCCTCGTTGGGCGCCAGAAGGACGTTCAGCCCTGGGTCCAACTCCTCGAGGTCGAGATCCCGCCAGGTCCCGAAACCATCGATATGTATGCGGTTGAAGATCATGGCGACTCCCTAATCCTCTCCGCTTGCCAACCACTTGATCGCGAGGCTCTCCGCCGCTGCTATGAGGCGGGGCCAATCTGCGATGGTCCAAGGATCGCGCCCCAGCGCGGCGAGCACGCGACGATCTTCCAGCAACTCCGCGACCGCATCTCGCACGGCGGCGCTAGACTCGGGTTCGAGGCCGAAGAAGTTCCCTGTACCGATCTCATGCTCCGGAGGGGCAGGCGGCGAGGATCGGATTTCCTCCGCAAGACGCAACAGGTCGCCGAGGAGATCCGGCTGTTCTCGCAATGAACGCATGTCACGCTCGGCCCGGGTTGCGAGATCCAGCTGCTCGACCCAGACCGTCCCGGGTTCCGCCGGGGAGGCGTGCTCTTCCCGCAGCGTCTCGGCGAGATCGTGGCCGGCCTCGGGCCGGTGAAGCTCGGAATGCAGTGGTCCCCCGCCGGTCAAGGTCCAGCGCAGGATGTGCAAGCATTCGCTCGCCTCCCCGACAATGGCGCTGGCGGTTTGACTGAATACCCCGAGCAGGTCGTCGATCGACTGCACTCCCTCTATGGAGGTCCGCAGCCGGTGCCAACGGACAACATCCGACCAGATCGGGGTCAAGCTGACCGAGCCGCCGGATGTCACCTTCACCAACGTTCCCCCGCGCGGCCCCGTCTCGTTGATGTGCAGTCCTTGGGGGTTGCCGGGATAGTGAATGACGGGTTTCTCCCCGTGCAAAGTCTCGCGCTTGTGCACGTGGCCGAGAGCCCAGTAGTCGAAACGGCGAAATTTGAGATCCTGCAGCGAGCAAGGCGCGTAGGGAGCGTGTTCCGATCGGTCACCGACGCTCGCGTGCAGGACACCGATGGAGAAAGGACCCTCGGGTTCCACTGGAAAGCCAGCGGCGAGGTTTTCCTTGACCTCGGGACGGTTGAAGGAGACACCGTAGACGTGGGCCAGGGTTTCACCGTCGCGTACCAGGGGGATTGCCGAAACCTCGGAACCGAAGAAATGAACTGATTCCGGATAGCGGATACTCGACAGCCAGCCGCCCATGGGGTCGTGATTTCCGGCGGTGACAAAGGTAGAAATACCGGCTTCGTGGAGACGAACGAGTTGGTCGCGCAGTTTGATTTGAGCGCGCAGGTTTCGGTCGGCGGCGTCGAACAGATCGCCCGCGATAATGAAGCCGGCAACCTTGTGCTCCACCGCCGCCGTGACGAGCCGGGTGAAGGCGGCTACCGGGGCGTCGCGGAGATGAGCGCCGAGCTCGGGCGAGAGGTTGGTCAAACCGCGGAAAGGGGCACCCAGGTGAACATCCGCACAATGCAGGAATGAGAACGGCTGCATCAAATCGCCCGTACCCAGCTACACGGAGGGACCCGCCCGCGGCTCACGCGGCGGCACCCTACCTGTTACCCGGACATGCTCCTGGAATCCCGCCGCCGGCAGGCGCCTAGGATTCCTTCTTATCCTGCTTGATCTGCGAACGCTTGGGACCGTGGCGCCGCCGGGCCTCTGCCCGCTCCTCGCTGCGCGCTCGCGTCTTGCCATGCGTTGACCGCCAGATCTTGCCTCGCCGGGTGCGTCGATCGCCCTTTCCCACTGGCTACTCCAAAGCTCGGTTCTTCAGTTAACGATAGTTTTCAGGACTGCAACAGACACCGCCCGGCACGCATGAGCGTCCAATCTCCTCGTCCAATAACGCAGAGATCAAACAGCGTCCGCCCGGAAAGACTGTCGCACGACGGTTGGGTCCACGGCAAGCCGTTGCTCGATCCAGGGTGATCCACAAGGATCAACCCCCGGCGTCGGCGGGGCGGTGAGCGGTGCTCGCCTGACCCTGCTACGCCGGGGGTCCGCCGCTGACTCCCCTCCTAGTAGTCGATTCTCATCCGCTTGGACCGATCGGGCGCGGCGTCGGGCGCGTCTCCGGTCGCAGGTTTCGCGGCATCGCCCTCCGCATCGTCTCCATCATCGGGCCGGAAGAGGTCTCCGATGCCGCCGATAGCGCCGAGGACACCGGACGTTTCGAGCGGTAGGTAGATCTTGCTGGCCTTGCCGTCGGCAATCGCCTGCAGTGCCTCGAGGTACTTGATGGCGATCAGGTCGTTGGTGGGGTCGCCCTCGTGGATCGCGCCATAGACGCTGGCGATCGCCTGCGCTTCGCCCTCGGCAATCGCGATCTTCTCGTATTTGTGCGCGTCGGCGACGGTCTGAATTGCCTCCGCCTCGCCCTGGGCCTTGAGGATCTGCGACTGCCTGTCGCCGGTGGCGCGTTCGATCTGTGACTGCTTGTCGCCTTCCGCCTCCAAGATCATGGCCCGACGCTCACGCTCCGCCTTCATCTGCCGGTGCATGGCCTCGGTGACGTCCTTGGGCGGATCGATACGTTGGATCTCGACCCGCACCACGCGGGTGCCCCACTTGTCGGTCGCCTGATCGAGGATCTTGCGCAGCTCTGCGTTGATTTTCTCGCGTGAGGTAAGCGTGTCGTCGAGGCTCATCTCGCCGACGACGTTACGAAGGTTGGTCTGAGCCAACTTCGTCGCCGCAGTCCAGAAGTCTGCGACGTTGTAGATCAGCTTCACAGGGTCCGTCGCCTCGTAGTAGACGACCGCGTCCACTGTGACGACGACGTTGTCCCTGGTGATGACTTCCTGTGGCGGTACGTCGACAACCTGCTCCCGCATGTCGACCTTACGCATGCTATCGAGGATCGGAATGATCAGCGTAATGCCGCTATCGGCGGTCCGCAGATACTTTCCGAGGCGCTCGACGACGCCCTTCTGGTACGGCCGCACGACACGTACACCCGTCGCCGCGAAAATGACGACGACAACCGCGATGACCATCAAAAAGACGACTGGACCGGGCATTATGCACCTCCCCCGCTACCCCCGTCGGGCTGCACTGATCTAGGCCGCACCACGAGGTGAGTTCCATCTACCCTGAGTACTTCGACGCTAACGCCCTCCGGAATCCTCTCCTCTCCCTCCGACGCCGCACGCCACTCCTCGCTACCGATGCGCACTAGCCCGGTGAAACCGTGCGGCTGCACCTCCTCGAGAACGAGGCCGACCTTGTCGAGCACACGGTCGCCCGCAACCCGCAGATCGGCTCCTTCGGTGACGCGATCAGCAAACCGTTTCAACAGCAGGAGAAACGGTATCGAGACGATCAGGAAGATGGCCCACTGCCAGACCAGGCCAAAACCTGCCCAGGCGAAAAGCGCCGCCGCGGCCGCTCCGATACCGAACGGAAGAATGAAGAAACCGGCAGTGAAGATCTCACCAACGACGAGGAGTGCGGACAGGATCACCCAAAACCATGTCCAGGACAGCTCGAATCCCATCGTGTTCTCCTTAGGATGTCGGGCAAGCTGCCAACTTCATGCTGGCGGCGCTACACCCGCTCATTTCCTGTCACTTGCTTCGTCGTTCGCGCTCTCTATACGGGATGTGCCGCAACGGATTGGATTCTTCCGCTTCCGCTGATCTCCGCGCAGGCTACGGGCGCGAACGGCTGAAATTCCAGGGTATTGCCGGCCGTAAAACCTCACAACCGAAGGGTAAGGAAACCGAGGGGCAGATTGTGAGACCTTGGTTGTTGCCAGCCGCGTAGTGCACAGTAGGATGGTGCAGCGAATTACATCCAATAACAGGAGGTGACCAGAATGGGTGGTTTCTTCGGGGGGTTCCTAGTCCTGCTGGGATTGGCGGCCGCTGTCGCGTTCTTCCTCATTGGCATCTACAACCGTCTCGTGAAGCTGCGCGTGAGCACGGAGGACGGTTGGAGCTCGATCGATGTGCAGCTGAAGCGTCGCTACGATCTCATCCCCAACCTGGTGGAGACGGTCAAGGCGTACGCCAAACACGAACGCGAGACCCTCGAGAACGTGGTCAAGGCTCGCCAGGCGGGAATCGACGCGAAGGGCGTCAAGGAGCAGGCTCAGGCTGAGAACATGATCACCGGCGCTTTGCGGCAACTCTTCGCCTTGTCTGAGGCCTATCCTGATCTAAAGGCCAACCAGAATTTCGGCCAGCTACAGGAAGAGCTTTCCACCACTGAGAACAAGATCGCCTTCGCCCGGCAGCACTACAACGACACCGTCAGGCGCTACAACGGTACGCTGCAAAGCTTTCCTACGAACGTCATCGGAGGCATGTTCGGTTTCCAGAACAGGGACTTCTTCGAGATGGAAGACGAGGCACAGCGCGAGGCGCCAAAAGTCAGCTTCGAGTAGCCCCGATTGGGAAAGCCTACGCCGGAGGAAGGGCTGCGACATGCGGGGCAGCGACGCGGCTGATATCCGAATCGAAACAGATCGCCAGGTCGAACCCGTCGTCCTGATCGTTGCAGCGGACGACCTTGCCTCGCAGGAGCTTCGGCAACAGCGCCGGACGACGCGGGCGCACGGCGACCATCGCCTTGGAGCCAACGGGAATCTCCTCATCGGTGCTGATGAGGACCCCGAGGCGGCTGACATTTGCGGTCATGCCAAAAGCGTGAATGAGTGTCAGATCGCTGTCGTAACCGTAGATTTCCACGTCGACCTGCAAAGGTCGCCGAGGGGCCCTTCTACGGTCACGCCCGGTGGCCTCGGCGGGTGGATCGACGGCACTGACACCTGCCGAAAAGGTCGTCGTGTCGGACATTCGACGTTCGTTTCCTCGTGGCCTCTCCCAAGACTCCACTTTGGCCACAATTCCTTGCGAATCGATTTTCTTGAGCGCCTGTCGTCCGTTCATCTCATCCCCTTTGGGCGCTCACATAACGACCCTACCGAAGATTTTTCGATCTGAATAGCCATGTCAGACTTCAGCGACCTCACATACCACGACCTGATCGCGGCCAATCGTCGCAACAGCGCACTACTCGTTGCCGGATTTGTACTGTTCGTGGGGCTTCTCGCCGGAGTGCTGTCGGCTGCCTTCCTCGGGGGTGACCCCGCGGCCGGAATCAGTGCCGGCGTACTGGCGCTTGTCATCGCCGGACTGATGGCCGTATGGAGTTATTACGGCGGAGGCAGCGCGATCCTGAGGATGAGTGGCGCACGCCTGATCGAGAAGAAGGATGATCCGCAACTCTACAACGTAGTCGATGAGATGGCGATCGCCGCCGGAGTGCCGCCACCGCCAGTCTACTTGATCGACGATACGGCGCTTAATGCCTTCGCCACAGGCCGCGATCCTGACCATGCGGCATTGGCGATTACCAAGGGCCTGCGCGCGAAGCTCACTCGTGGCGAGCTCCAATCCGTGATCGCCCACGAAATGTCACACGTGCGACATTTCGACATCCGTCTGGCCATGTTGCTCGCTACCCTCGTGGGGGTCGTGGTCCTGCTGACCGATTTTTTCCGTCGCGGCCTCTTCTGGACCGGCGGCGGGCGGCGCAGCAGTGGTCGCGACGGGGGAGGGCCGGCGGGGCTGGTGATTCTCGTTGTGGCTATTTTGCTTTCGATCCTCGCGCCCATGATTGCCAGGGTCATTCAACTGGCGGCCTCCCGGCAACGTGAGTACCTGGCGGATGCTGGTGCTGTGGAGCTGACCCGTGATCCGGACTCGATGATATCCGCGCTCAAGAAGCTCGGCGGAGATCGTGAAGTTTTGGAGGTTGCCAATCGCGCCACTGCGCACCTCTTTATCGTGCAGCCGATCAAGAAGTTCGAGGCGCGCGCCAAGGGTATGTTTTCCACCCACCCGCCGCTCGAGGACCGGATCAAGAGGCTTGAAGCACTCCTCCGCTGACCCGCGGCCCCGATCTCTCGGCGTACCTCTCGACGAGAACCCGCGCGTCGAGCGCGTGTCAACTCGTGCGAAGGCGCATGATCTAGTTCGCCCCGAGCCAATTTACGTCTTTGTCAGTATGCGAAAGGTGGGTTAATGTTTTGTGCTGACAGCTGGGAAGAGAGGACTCTTCCGCCCACTAGCAGATCCTTGTCTGTCACCCTGAGTAATCCTGCGTCAGAAACCTGGGAAGGGAGCGCGCCGAAGTGACTGAGGATCGTTCGGGTAACGGTGAGAAACGAGAGCATGAGCGCTTTCCGAAGAAGCTCTCAGTCGAGGTTCATGTTTTCATTTTGCCCGAGGGTCCCGCCGATCCCGGTTACGAGGCCAGAGGGCGCACGATCGACATCGGCCAAGGTGGCGTGTTGTTGCGTCTCGACAAGGAAGTGCGGGAGGGTCACAAGGTGCGCTTGCGGTTCTGGGAGATGCCACCGGGGGTTCGCCTCTGGCCGATGATGGTTTCAGGCTCGATCCTGCGTCTGGAGCAGGGCGAGTTGCCGTCGAAGGAAGGTACGATCGGCGCGGGTAGCCTATTGGCTATCGAGTTTACCGAGCCGCTTTCAGAGCTCGACGTTCCTGGGACAGCGTAGTTGAGCAACCGAGCCAGACTGCCGGCGTTCGCGGTCGCTCTCGCGGCACTCGCACTGTCAGTGGGAGCCTCCGACGACGGGATTTCCGGCGCGGTGGCATCGCCCTGCATATCATCGGCTATAGCTCTCGGGCAGGAACTCCAGGGCGAAACACGTCTCCCCCACGTTCTCATCGTCGCCACAGGTGGCACTATTGCCAGCCGTGCGGGCTCGCCCGAAAACCTGTCAGGCTACAGCGTGGCCGACACAGGAGAGGACCTGGTCGCGGCCGTACCCGCCATCTCAGATGTCGCCAGGGTGACGGTGGAGCAGTACAGCAACGTGCCATCCACGGCGCTGGCGCCGGCTGACTGGGTTCGAATCGCGCAACTCATCAACGGGGCACTGGAGCCACAAGAGGAGGGACCATTCGGGGATGTCGACGGAGTGGTCGTCACCCACGGCACGGATGCCCTCGAAGAGACTGCCTTCTTTCTCAACCTTACCGTCAGAAGCGAGAAGCCCGTTGTCGTGGTTGGGGCGATGCGCCCGGCCTCGGCCATTTCTGCAGATGGCCCCTTGAACCTGCTCAACGCGATTCGTGTGGCGGCCCATCCGTCATCGCGCGATCGCGGCGCCATGGTTGTGCTCAATCAGGAAATCAACGCAGCAAGGGACGCTACAAAGGCCAATACGAGGATGGTACAGACCTTCGCCGCCCGAGGGCTGGGAGTCCTGGGCGTCGTGGATGGTGACCGTCCCGTCTACTACCGCGGCACCGAGCGCCGGCATACGCACGGATCGGAGTTCGACGTTCTTGTCCTCGAACCTGAGAATCTTCCGCGGGTTGACATCAGCTACACCTACGCCGGCTCTGACGGGACGGACGTGGACGCGTTCGTGGCCAACGGCGCCAGGGGCATCGTGGTGGCAACCGCCGGCGCTGGAGCTACCACGCGTGGGCAGTCCGCTGCGCTGCGACGAGCTTTCGAGGCAGGCGTCATCGTGGCGCGGTCGAGCCGGACTGGATCAGGACGGGTAGGGAGCGGCAGGTCTCGGGGCGGATCAGTGAGCGCCGATGATCTCAACCCACAGAAGGCGCGTATCCTCTTGATGCTCGCGCTCACCATCACCGAGAACCCAGGCGAGATCCAGCGAATCTTCAATACTTATTGATCCGGAATCAGCGCTACGACCCTGGCGGGCGCTCCAGTTCCATCAGCGATCTTCATCGGCATCGCGATGACCGCGAACCCCGATGCTGGCAGAGACTCGACGTTGGTCAGATTCTCGAGATTGAAAACGCTGGCGGCTCCCAGCACCTGATGCGCCTCGAACAATGAGCTCACCCCCGGATCGATACTGGCGGTATCGATTCCCACCCCCGACACCTCACGCTCGGCCAATACTCTGGCCGCAGCCTCCGAGATCCCGGGGAAGTGCAGCGTGGTGACGTCCTCCGGCGTGTCGCTGCCGTAGTAGGCATTCCAGTCTGGCCAGAACCTTGCCCAGCCGGATCGGACGATGACAACTGCACCGGCAGGAATGGTGCCGTGCTGGCTTTCCCATGCCTCCAGGTCCTCGGGCTGTAGGGTCGCATCTGCGTCCGTAGAGCAGCGGTCGCTGATGTCAATGAGCACACCTGGGCCAATGAGCTTGTTGACGGGGATCTCGGCGAGAGTCAGGCCACCTTCTGAGAAATGGATGGGGGCGTCGATGTGGGTTCCGAGGTGCTCTGGCGAGCTGAAGGATCCGGACGCGTACCAGAAGCCCATCTCATTGATCTGCCAGCCTTCCAGCTCGTGCTCGAATGCCGACCCAGTGGGCCAGTAGAGGCCTTCCGGGCTCAGAGGATATGTGAGGTCGACCAGATACATGCCATCGCCGGTGGCGAGTCGCTGAACGAGGCTTGCGACGTGGTCGGAGGACGCATTACTCAATTCCGAAGGGTTCTCTCCCGTACTGTCCGAGACGCCACAGCTGACGGCGAAAATGGCGAGAGCAATCAAGAGGAAGGGGACAAAACCTGCACCGATGCTGATATTGTGCAAGGAGTTGTTTCGTTGCATTGTGCGCCTCCGTGACATGTTTCGGGGAACGTTCAGATTTGAGGGTGCACCATGACGAAGCTGATCGCCACCACAGCGGTCGGGCTCGAGGAGATCGCCGCTCAAGACCTCCGCGACAGCTTCGGCCTCCCCGCTCTCGCAGGTCGGAACGGCGCCGTCAGCATCAGCATCTCGGGACCTGCGCCTTGTCCCGAGGTCATCGATACCGTCAGGATCCTGAATCACTGGAGTCGTAGCCTCAACCGAGTCGGGGTTATTCTCTGCGAGGGACACTGTCCCGACCTCGATTCCTGCTACCAGCTTGCTCTCGGAGCCGACTACTCTCCGCTCATCGACTCGGAGCAGAGCTTCGCCATCCGGCCTCTGCGCAAAGGACAACATTCCTTTACATCGATCGACCTTGGGCGGGCTGTTGGCCAGGCGGTGATCGACAGTGTCAAAGAGGCGCAAGGGAAGAGGCTAGCTGTAGATCTCGATGAACCCGAGGCCATCTTGAGGGCAGGCTTGCACGGCGATGAGTTCCGCCTCTGGCTCGACACTACTGGCGACATGCCGCTGCACCGACGCAGCTATAGAAAGCAGCACCATCCGGCTTCCTTGATGCCGAGCTTGGCGTATTTGATGCTCCGTATCGCGAACTGGGCCGGAGGGCCTCTGATCGACCCGATGTGCGGCATCGCGACCATACCGATCGAGGCTGCGCTGTACGCGCGCGGCATTCCCCCCGGGCAGTTCAGAACAGGCGGCTGGGCTTACGAGCGACTGCCTTGGATGGAGCCGGAACCGCAGGCCACCGTCTCAGGGGGGACAATACCGAAGCCGTTGGTTGATCGAGATACCCGCCTCGAGATCCTCGGGGTCGAACGCTTCGATCGGCATCTACAAGGTGCCTGGCTGAACATCGCCGAGGCGGGTTTGAGCGACGAGCTGCGCGTGGTGCAGGGCGACGCTGCCGACTTGGAATCTGTCCTGGATGATTCGGAGAGCTATCCAGTAGCTGTGCTCAACCCACCCTATGGCCGCCGGATTGGGTCGCGTGGCCAGACGGAGATCTTGTATGGTCGTTTTTGCCAATCGGCTCAGAGGTCGGGAATTCGCCGGATCGTGGTGATCACTGAGCTACTGCGCGCGATGGAGCGGTCGGTGCGAGACGCCAACTACGAGATCACGGCCCGACATCCGGTCATGTACGGTGATCTCAGGGCCGTCATCTTTGTTGCCGAACAGGCCTAGACGGGGTCCTTCCAACCGGCGATGTTCGAGTAGTTGCCGCGCCACGATCTCGACAAACCCAAAGGGAGAAAGCTGATGTGTCTTTCGCGCTGGCTGGTGGTCGTGTTCTCAACAGCTATGTTGCTCACCTGCGCGAGACCGGCGCCAGATCAGGATGAGCCCGCCAGTTTCGTCCTCATCCAAACTGAGATGGGCCGGATCGAAGTGGCTATGGACCGAGACCGAGCACCAGCCACCGTGGACAATTTCCTCGAGTATGTCAGCGGGGGGCACTTCACCAATGGACAGTTCCACCGCACCGTCACGCTCGACAACCAGCCAGACAACGACATCCTGATCGAGGTTGTCCAGGCCAGCGTGAACCGTGAGTTCCGCGAGAGCGGCTTCGATCCCATCGCGCTCGAACGGACGAGTGTGACCGGACTCAAGCATCTGGATGGAACGATTTCGATGGCACGAGGCGGGCCCGACACTGCCACCTCGAGTTTCTTCATCTGCATTGGCGACCAGCCCTCACTCGATTTTGGCGGCATGCGCAACGCAGACGGTCAGGGCTTCGCGGCATTCGGGCGTGTCACTCACGGGATGGACGTGGTGC
>CALAKE010000486.1 GCA_937922775.1 uncultured bacterium
AGATCGTGCGGAGCCCGGCGAATCGTGCCGCTGCTCTGGTCAGCGTTGATCTGCAGGGCCACGGCCAGCTCGTGATCGATGAAATACTCCATTTCCGAGAGGTAGCCCGGCATCATGCCTCCATGACCGTACGTCATGCCCCAATCGCTGGGACGGATCATGACGCCGAGGCCGTAGGAAACCGGCGCGCCGGGAGCCATTGGAACGCCATCGACGAATTGGTCCCACAACGAGAGATCAAATGCGCCCTGCTCATATAGAACCTTGGTCCAGAGCGCCAGATCGCCGGCCGTTGTCACCAGACCTCCGCCCGTCCATTCGAATTGAGGATTCATGGCGTAGCGGCCATCAACGATGGTCTGCGGTGGCATGCCGAACGGATCATTCTCACCCAGGTGCCCGGGAATCAGCCCGTCGAGGTCGGGATGATCGGAGGGGGAGGTCTGGTCGAGGTCGAACGGCTCCAAGATGCGGCGTTGAAGCTCCTCATAGTACGTGTTGCCTGTCGCCTTCTCGATGATCATACCCACGAGGATGTAGTTGGTGTCGGCATAGGAGAAGCCCTCACCGGCTGCGAAGTGGGGCTCGACATCGAAGATGTAGGAGATCAGCTCCTCGGGCTCCCAGACGCGCTCGGGGGAGGCGATCAGGGCTGGAATAAAGCCCTCCTGGAAGATGTGCCTCGGGATGCCGCTCGTATGGGTCATCAGATGGCGAACTGTGAGGTCGTTCGCGTTCGGAATCCTCTCGAACCACTCCTCTTCTCCGAACCAGCCGCTCAACGGATCATCCAGGCCGATTTGCCCCTCGCTGACGAGCTGCAGGGTGACAGCAGAGACGTAGGTCTTGCCGATGCTGCCCGACAGCATCCGGTCGCCGACCTGCATGGGGGTCTCGGCCACGGCATCCGAGAATCCGACAGCCACCGAGGAGGATCGCCCGTCAGGCAGGACGTAGCCCACGACGACACCCGGGAAGCCGTCGGCGGCTCGTATCTCCTCGATCGCCTCGCGGATCGCGGCATTGATCTCGGCCAGCGGCACCTGCCTGGAGGAATCGATGCTCTCGGCCGGACCGCAGGCAGCGGCTGCACCGCTCGCCAGGACAGCAAGCGCCACAGCGATAACGCACAGCACCGCCCCTTGATGCCACAACCTCGAAAAATCGTTCATGTGTCACACCCCGTGGCGATGGTCAGTGCGTCGCATACTTCTCTCATCTTACGAGACCCAAGACTGCCGATGTAGGAGCGAAGCTTGCGTTGATCCACCGTCTGGGGATGATCGAGGTTCACCGCGGACTCGCATTTGAGGCCCTCGTCCACGCCGACAATCACTTCGCTAGGCGCACCGTAGATGGTCGAAGTGACGGGGGCGACAATCACCGTGCGCAGCAGCCCGATGACCTCCTGCCGTGAAAGAACCAGCACCGGCCCCCTCTTGTCCGGCACGGAAAACTCGTAGAGCCAGATTTCGCCGCGACTTACTCGCTCGGCCATTCGCCTTCCGCTTCCCATCCCTCGAGCTCCTCGTCAAGACCCTCTCGCCCGGCATACGCGCTCTCGTAATCGGCCGCGATGACCGCCTTGCGTCGCCGCTCGAGGTAGGCTGCGGCGGCCTCCCGCAGAACGGCCGAGCGTCCCCTCGCGCGCACATCATCGTCGGCGTCGAGCTCTGCCAGCAGATCCTCATCGAACATGACCTGTATAGGTTTCATGTTGCTAATATATGTGGAGCCTGGCTGTTGATCAACCGTCCAACTTCGGCGATCCTTCATGGGATCTCGGCTCCAGACCTGTAAGATTCCGGCCCCTACTACCATGAGACGGCCGTGAGGCCACAGCGGCCCTTTAAGCGGCCAGCCGAGACGCGGTAGGCAACTCAGACGAGAGTTCCGACATGGCACGTACCTGGACCGACCGGATTGCAGCCGCCTACCTGCTCCTCGTGGCGGCGATCGTCGTGATCCAGAACCAGCATGTCGAGCACTGGCTCGTGGTGTCCAGCCTGCATCTGCTACTTGCGGGAGCAATTCTGGCTCTACACCGGCTGCCCGCATCCTCCCCCAAGCTGATCCGGTTCCTGCGCGACTGGTACCCGGTGCCGATGTTCGGCTTGATGTTCAAGGAGGTGGAGTTCCTGGCCGCCCAGATTGGCGACTGGAGCCTCACAGGACGAATCCAGGCACTCGAGAGGCAGATCTTCGGCGCCTGGCCGGCGGAGTATCTCAGCGACGCGCTCGCATGGGTGCCGCTCTCCGAGTTCCTGCATCTTTCCTACATTTCCTATCTGCTCTTCATGCCTGTGGTCGGCGGCATCTGGTACGCAACCGGCCGGCGTGAGGCCTTTGACGAGCTCATTCTTCTGTTCACCGCGACGATGGCAATCAGCTACACCATTTTCATTCTGTGGCCGGTCGACAGTCCCTATTACCTACTCGACCCACCGGGTGAACCACTGGCCGGGCATCTTTTCTATGAGCTGGTGCATTTCGTCTCCGATCGGGGTGGCGCGCGCGGCGGGGCCTTCCCGAGCGCACACACTTCGGTCGCATGTCTTGTTTGGCTGGTTGCCTGGACGCGTGACCGACGCTTGGCCTATTTCCTCACGCCTCTGGCAGCCGGCATTCTCGTGGCCACGATCTACGGTCGATTTCACTATGTCGTCGACGTGGTTGCGGGGATTGCCCTGGCTGTAGCCGTCTTCGCCGCTCATCGGTGGGTGACCAAGCCGCCCGGCCCGTCCCAGAACGGGGGCGGGTAATGGCATCCTGATGCATGCACATGCATGTAGTAATATAGAGTGACAACCGGCCGCAAAACCGCGCGCTGCTCATCGGAATCCCGCCACGGGTGACCGTCAGACACAGGTGACGACAGGCGTGAGAACCACAGTGGAAATCAAAGACGAACACCGAGCTCAACTGCTAGAGCTCGCTGCCCGGCGAGGCAAGAAGGGCTTCTCTGAACTGATCGAAGAGGCGCTCGAGATGTATTTCGGCGCACTCCGGTCCGACAAACGGGCAAGAAAGAAGGCTTCGGCAACCCGAGGCGCTCTCTCCGCCGCTCAAGCGGAGGAGCTGCGCGAGCGTACGCGAGAGCTGCGAGCATCGTGGCGATGATCATTGCCGACACCGACGTTCTTATCGATTTCCTCGCCGGCAAGGAACCATCAGCTTCGATCGTAGGCCGCGAGCTCGACCGCGGGAACCTGCGCACTACGGCAGTATCTCGCTTCGAGTTGCTATCGGGTGCGCAAACGGCAAAGCAGGAGAGGGTGATTCGTGACCTTCTCGGATCGGTGCCGGCCTTTTCTGTTGATGACGCGGCCGGTGATGAAGCCGCCTCGGTACGCCGCAAGCTGGAGAGCGCCGGCGAGCCTATCGGCCTGGCCGACTGCCTCATCGCAGGTGTCGCCCTCGTCGCCAGGGCACCTCTCCTCACTCGCAACGTGCGTCATTTCAGTCGGGTTCCCGGGCTGGAGGTCATCGAACCCGCATAGTCGTGCAGCACGTCTGTGGCTCAATGGGCGGAGCATGGGAGTCCTGAACCAAGCTGAGGAGGCTTGGGCAGATGGGCCGTCGGGATATGTGGGTCCTGGACATCGGGCACAGAGACCGCCACCGGGCCGGCGGCGGTTCGGTCTGCCGATACTCGGCCCGTTGCCGGCTACAGCAGTGAACCGCATTGCGCTAGGCTTCCCTTCTCGAAGGTGAGAACTGAGTCGCGGCCGGCGCCGTTGGGCGTCCGACCGTGGATCGCCGGAAGCCCCGGCAGTTTGGCAGTCTGATCTGCCGTCACGGAGCGGTAAGCGATGAGCGAGAGGAAGCCGGTCGTATACCCCTACATCCCCAACTCGGTGCCCGAGGTGAAGGAGCAGATGCTCCGCGAGGTCGGCGCATCGAGCACCGAGGAGTTCTACGAGGACGTTCCCGAGGCCTTGCGGGTAAAGGGCCGAATGAACCTGCCTGAACCTTTGCTCTCGGAGCGCGCCCTCCGGCGGCACGTCGAGGGCTTGCTGGCCAAGAACTCCACGGCTGGCGAGAACCTCAGCTTTCTCGGTGGCGGCTGCTACCAGCACCATGTGCCCGCCGTCTGCGATGAGATCAACAGCCGCAGCGAGTTCCTCACCGCCTACGCCGGTGAGCCTTACGACGACCACGGCCGGTTTCAGGTGCTATTCGAATACGCCAGCATGATGGGCGAGCTCTTGAACATGGACGTCGTCAACGTGCCTACCTACGACGGCCTGCAGGCCGCAGCCACCTCGATCCGCATGGCATGCCGCCTCACCGGCAGGCAACAGGCGCTGGTGGCAAGGAACCTCGGATGGGAGAAGCTCTCGAAGATCCGCGACTACTGCAAGCCGGACATCGAGATCCGGCCCATCGGCTACGAGGCCGACAGCGGCGGCCTCGATCTCGACGAGCTCGACGCCGTGATCTCGCCCCACACTGCAGCCGTCTACTTCGACAATCCGACCTACCTGGGAAGCATTGAGGTGAATGGCGCCAGGATCGCCGAGATTGCGCACGCGCACGATGCCGTTTGCGTGGTCGGGGCCGACCCGCTCTCACTAGGCATTCTGACTCCGCCCGTCGAGTACGGCGCCGATATCGTCTGCGGTGACATCCAACCACTCGGCATGCACACGCAGTTCGGTGGCGGCCAAGCCGGTTATATCGCCACGCGGGATGAGGAGGCGTACGTCATGGAGTTCCCCTCGCGCCTCTTCGGGATCGCGCCGACGAAGGTGCCTGGCGAGTACGGCTTCGGCGACGTCGCTTACGAGCGCACTTCGTTCGCCGTGCGCGAGGAAGGCAAGGAGTGGGTCGGCACCGCCGCCGCTCTGTGGGGAATCACCGCGGCGGTCTATCTGGCTCTGATGGGGCCGCAGGGCATGGTCGACATCAGCGAAGGGATCATGACCCGAGCCCGGTATGCCATGGCGAGGCTCGGTGAGATCCCCGGTGTGCGCGTGCCGCTCGCAGCGGCGCCACACTTCAAGGAATTCTTCGTCAACTTCGACGACACAGGGAAGTCGGTTGCCGAGATCAATCAGGGCTTGTTGCGCCAGCAGATCTTCGGCGGCGCGGATCTGTCGAAGCAGTTCGCGGAGCTCGGCCAGAGCGCCCTCTACTGCGTCACTGAGGTTCACACGAAGGCGGATATCGACCATCTCGTCGACGCGATCGGGAAGGAGGTGGCGTGATGGCCCAGCGCGATATCACCCGTGAGCGGTACACCGATGGGAAGCCCAACCTGAGGCGCTACCACCAGGCGAAATGGGACGAGCCGGTCATCTTCGAGCTCAGCGTTCCCGGCCAGCGCGGCATCCTAGTGCCCGAGGTGGAGCCGGATCTGCGCGCCGAGGTGGGCGACGTACTTGCCGACATTCCATCGGGCATGCGCCGACAGGCGCCGCCCGCCCTGCCCGAGCTCTCCCAGGTTGCCGTGGTACGGCACTACATGCGGTTATCGCAGGAAAACCTGGGCGCTGATCTGAACGTCGACATCGGCCAGGGCACGTGCACGATGAAGCACAATCCCAAGGTCAACGACCAGCTCGCCGCTTCGCCCAAGCTCTCGGACCTGCATCCATCGCAAGACGACGCGACGGTGCAGGGAATCCTCGAGATCATGTATCGATTCGAGCAGATCCTGAAGGAGATCTCGGGGCTCGACCGCTTCTCCCTGCAGCCGGGAGCGGGCTCGGCGGCCATCTACGCGAATGTCTCGATCATCCGCGCCTACCACAAGGCCCGAGGCGAGGCCGACCAGCGCGACGAGATCATCACGACGATCTTCTCGCACCCATCCAATGCCGCCTGCGCCAAGACCGCGGGCTACAAGGTCATCACCCTGTATCCAGACGCCGACGGATACCCGGACTTCGAGGCCCTGGAGGCGGCAGTCTCCGAGCGCACTGCGGCGATTCTGATCACCAACCCCGAGGACACAGGGATCTTCAACCCGAGGATCGCTGACTTCGTCGACCTGGTGCACGAGGCCGGCGGCCTATGCTCGTACGACCAGGCCAACGCCAACGGCATCCTCGGCATTACCCGGGCGCGCGAGGCGAATTTCGATCTCTGTCACTTCAACCTACACAAGACGTTTTCGACTCCGCATGCCTGCGGCGGGCCGGCAGTGGGCGCCACCGGCGTCAGAAACGAGCTGGCGAAGTATCTGCCCGTACCGGTGGTGGAGCGCGACGGCGACCACTTCCACCTCGACTACGACCGGCCCGACAGCGTCGGCAAGGTCGGGTCTTTCCATGGGGTGCCAGCCAATGTGGTGAGGGCGTATGCCTGGGCCATGAGCATGGGCGCGGACGGCCTTCGCGAGGTCGCAGAGATCGCCGTTCTGAACAACAACTACCTGCTGGCCAAGATGCTCGAGATTCCGGGGCTCAGTGCGCCGTACGCAGAGGGCAAGCGCCGCATCGAGCAGGTCCGCTATAGCTGGGAGAAGCTGGCCGAGGAAACGGGGGTGCATTCCGAGGAGCTGGGCATCCGCGCCGCTGACTTCGGGCTTCACTACTGGACCAGCCATCATCCGTTCGTAGTTCCAGAGCCTTGCACTCTCGAGCCGACCGAGTCGTACTCCAAGGCCGACCTGGACGAGTACGTCGCCGTTCTCGCCCACGTCGTCGATGAGGCCCGCAACGATCCGGACAAGGTCAAGACGGCGCCGCACAACTGCACTGTCCATACGATCGAGCATGCCCCGTTCGACGACCCGGGCCAGTGGGCGGTCACCTGGCGCGCCTATCGCAGAAAGGTGGGCGGGGAAGAGCAGGAGGGCACCTGAGCGAGCGAGTGGACTCGGAGGGATTCGAGGTAATCGACCGAGATCCATCGCGAGCCTGCTGCAGAGGGGTGAGGAGAATTGGCGGAGAACACCAGAAAGCTCGGCCTGATCGTCAACCCGGTGGCGGGGTTGGGCGGCCGTGTCGGACTCAAGGGGAGTGATGGCCTACATGTGCAGCGGAAGGCCCTTGCGCTGGGCGCGGTGCCGCATGCCGGCGATCGCGCAATAGACGCCCTCGACAGGCTGGGGCGAGTGGCGGATCTGGAGATCGTCACCTGGTCCGGCGCGATGGGCGAGGACGCCGCTCGCGCCCGTGGGTTCAGCCCCAGGGTCGCGGGGTCGAGCAAATCGAGCGAGAGCACAGCCGACGACACCCGCGCCGCCGCTGTCGAGATGCGCGAGAGAGGAGTGGACCTCCTCCTTTTCGCCGGCGGCGATGGCACGGCGCGGGATATTTGCGAGGCTGTCGGGGAAGAGCTGCCGGCGCTCGGAATCCCCGCTGGAGTCAAGATCCACTCGGCGGTTTACGCGACCAACCCACTGAACGCCGGTGAGCTGGCTGCTTTGTTCCTGCAGGGCCGCGTTTCGGCACTACGGTCGGCAGAGGTCATGGATATCGACGAGGATGCGGTGCGTCGCGGGCAGATCTCGGCACACCTTCATGGCTACCTGAAGGTTCCGGTGCGCTCGGCCTTGGTGCAGAGCCTCAAGGCCGCCAGCGGCCCCGGTGAGGAGGCCGCGATGGCCGCGATCGCTACTGCGGTCACCGACTCGATGGAACCCGACACTTTGTACCTAATCGGACCGGGAACCACGACCCGGGCGATTCTCTCTCGCATGGGCCTGGACAAGACCCTGATCGGAGTCGATGCGGTAGAGAATTCTCGACTCCTCGCCAACGACATGAACGAGAATCAGATTTTGGCGTCGATCGAGGGCCGCAAGGCCGGCCGGGCGAAGATCGTCGTGACGCCGGTTGGGGGGCAGGGCTGCATCTTCGGCCGCGGCAACCAGCAATTCAGCCCTGATGTTCTCTCCCGAGTCGGTCGCGAGAACGTTATCGTCGTCAGCACTCAGGACAAGCTCAACTCGCTCGCTGGCAATTCCCTATGGGTCGACACTGGATCCCGCAAGGCGGACGAGATGCTCTCGGGTCACCTGCGGGTCATCACCGGCTACAAGGAAGAGGCAATCTGCCGGGTGGCGAGCTGAGGCCGCGTTGCTGAATCGCTCTTCCCGTGACAGTAGTGCCAAGCGCTGAGAGAATTCTTTCGGGCGAATCTCACCGCGGTGGCCATCCAACTAGGAAGCAAGCTTGATCCAGTGCTGCGAATCTCGGGCTGCTCGACCGCGGAGCACTGAGCTCAATGTGCTACAATGTGCTACATCATGCCGAGCGACCGAGTTGGAGTGCGCGAATTGAGACAGAACTTGAGCAGGTACCTGCGGCGAGTGCTCTCCGGGGAAACGCTCGAAGTTACCGATCGAGGAAGACCCGTTGCAGTTCTCGCACCCCTCCCCGCGGAGGCGACCGCGATCGATCGTCTCGCGGCGCTGGGCAAGTTGAGACGCGCCCGCCTGGATCTAGCGAAGCTCGGCCCCCCGCTCGACTGTCCGTTGGAGATCTCCATCAGCGAAGCCCTCGAGGA
>CALAKE010000487.1 GCA_937922775.1 uncultured bacterium
AAGAACCGCTCACTGTAACGAAGGTTCACGCCCGTACGTATCTTCCATTGCTCGGTTGTTCGATCAGCGGAGAAGTTGCCGCTAAAGCTCTTGTCGTTGCGCCGTTCCTCTCCACTGCCACGGAAAGATGCACCCAGCCGAAAGACCCAGAAATTCCAGGGCTCGTCCGTGGGCTGAGCCATCAAGCCTGCCGGGGCATCCTGCGGTCCCAACGATTGTTCCGGTTCGCGGATCTGGATCTGCCCCATTTGAGTCGTACCCACCGTGTACTGAAGCAGTCCAATTCGGATGACGTGGGAGTAGCCAATGCGCGTCTCATCGTCGGTGTTCGTTTGGCTGGCGAAATACTGATGAGTGAAATCGGTCCCCTCGGACTCCTCTCGGCCGATGAAAGAGAGCTCATATTCTGTGCCGGCTCCGGCACTCCGCGTCGTAACCAGAAGATGAATCTGCGAGTCCTCCCGATCGCGCACCCAGTTCACCCAGGTGATCTCACGGCGCAGAAAGTCGAAGTCGCAGCGATCGCAGTCCAGGAAGACGCGCAATGCACCGTTGCGAGTCTGATCGCTGTCCTGAGAGAGGTGGGGGGCTGAAGTAGTCGAAAAGGCCGAAGAGGCATAGTGGGCACGGGCGGCAATACCGGCCGGGTCGGCCTGGGCGGTCAGGGTGGTGAAGGCCATGAACAGAACCGTGGCTGCCGCCACAACGGCTAGCGTCTTCACCGGACGCCGCGCCGGCCGTGGAAAACGCCCACCGTGCGAAACTCGCTGAACGAGTAGCCCGCATGATCGTCTCATCGCACTTCGTCCTTTCTTGACATTTCGCGCTCTCAACGGTCACGGACACTCTGCCCCCTTCCAAATGTGAGGTGGTTATGGTGCGGATAAATCCCTGCAAAAAGGACGCAACGAAACTGTTAAGAGTGTTACGGGAAGGCAGCTGGCAGTGAGAAATGATGCAGTCTCGACCCTAGGAGCTTCCCGCGACTCGGCTGCCGGATCAGGCCACGAACTTGTATCCGAGACCGATCACCGTGCGAATGTGCCGTGGACGGCTCGGGTTCGCCTCGAGCTTCTGGCGCAGGCGCGCGACGTGGACGTCCACGGTTCGTGTAGTAGGCATTGCGTTGTAGCCCCATACCGCATCCAGTAGCTCATCGCGCGACAGAACGACCCCGGGGTTCTCAACGAAGTGGCAGAGGAGCTGGAATTCACGTGCCGACAAATGGATGGATTCGCCGTCGCGCGTCACCTCGGCGTTGGGGAGGTTCACAGAGACGCTGCCAAACTCGAACGTATCAACCTGTCGTCTGGCAACGGCCCGCTCGGATCTCCTCAGCAGGGCTCTAATTCTTGCCAGCAACTCCATGAACTCGAAGGGCTTGGTCAGGTAGTCATCGGCGCCAAGCTGAAGGCCAACCACCTTATCGGTTACTTCACCCCGGGCGGTCAGCATGAGAATCGGCGTATTCATGCCTCGGATGCGAAGCTCCCGAGCGATTTCGAAACCGTTTTTGCCGGGCAACATCACGTCCAGGAGAATGAGGTCGTGGGCTGCTTCCGATGCCCGCTTCTCTCCTTCGACGCCATCTCCGATGCACTCGACCTCGTAACCCTCGCCGGCGAGCCTGTCACTCAAAGCGAGCTGCAGCGCGGAGTCGTCTTCGATGAGGAGAATCCGCCTGGCTTCGTGGGAGGGCTTCGTCATTCTCTTGAACCGTCCCTGGCCTCGTCGCCTCCAGGTGGAGTCTCAGGCTCCGATGGCTGGTCCGCCTGTGGGTGTGATGCCGGTTTGTTCCTAAAAGGCAAATGCAGCGTGAATGTGGTTCCGGAGCCCTCGGTGCTCGTGACCGACATCCGTCCACCATGGGCCTCAGCCACCTCTTTGGCCAAGCCCAGGCCGAGACCGGAGCCCTCCACCTGGTCCCTGCTGGCTCCGCTCCCACGGTAGAAGGGCTCGAAGATATGCGGGAGCTCGGCCGATGGGATGCCCTTGCCCTGGTCCTCGATCGAGATCTGCAGCTCCCCGCCGCTGGTGCCTTCGCCAGGGGATCCAGTCGCTCCAGCCGCCGCAGGCTCTCTCCCTTCCCGATGGGAGCCGCCGATCTGGCGAGCCACCAGGCAGATTCTTCCTCCATCATCACTGAACTTCATGGCGTTCGATAGAAGGTTTTGAATCAACGAGCTGAGAGCGCGCTCATCGCCCTCGATCTGGGGTAGGTCCTCTTCGATCTCTGCCGTGATCTCGTAGGTTTGCCTCACCTCGGGTCCGAGAGACTCCATAGCGCCAAGTATCACCTCTCGTAGGGCGACTGGGCGCATCTCGTAGCGGTGAACACCGGAGCGCACAGCAGAGAATTGCAGGACTCGTTCCACCATTCGGCCGAGCCGGCGGCTCTCTCGATGAATTGCCTTCCCGTATTCCTCGGCCTGCCCGAGGTCCCGCACCACGCCGTCTGAGAGGTTCTGGCTCAGCGATGAGATTCCGGCGAGGGGAGTGCGAAGCTCGTGGGAGACGCCGGCTACGAACTCCATCTGCTGCGCCACCAAAGCTTGAGCTCTTCTCGTGGCCACGATGAGAAGGAGCACGCTGGCGCCGACCAGCAGGACGATGCCGAAGCTCACCGCCAGGTTGCGGCGACGGAGCGCATCGACGGCGGCCTCCAGTGAGCCCGCTTGATGCTTGACCACAACCGACCAATGCCGCTCGGCATGTTCTCCCTCCCGTTCGTCGTCGGCATAGTCAAAGCTGAAGACACCTCTCTCGATGTCCGGGTCCGAGAGGTCGGGGGTCGAGGAGGGGTTGGATGAATAGACGATCCTGTCGTCGTCGGATCGGTCGACGATCCAGATGTTGTAGGCGAGATCGTCTGTTTCTCCGAAATA
>CALAKE010000488.1 GCA_937922775.1 uncultured bacterium
GGATTCCGGCATCGGTGACTTGGAGCTGGGCACACTCAGCGGCGATATCCTCGTGACCGAGCATGAAGGAAACGTGGGGGCCGATACCGGCTCCGGCGACATCGAGATCGCCGGGGTGCAGGGGAATGTCTGGGCCGACACGGGCTCCGGGGACGTTTTCGTCAGCGACATGGACGGCACTTCGCTCACAGCCGACACGGGTTCGGGAAACATCGAGCTGGAGAACGTGAGCGGCTCTGTCCTGGCTGATACCGGCTCGGGTGATGTCTCGGGCTCGGACATGTCTTTCGGTGCGCGCCTTGTCTGTGACACGGGCAGTGGTGATGTCGATATGTCCGGGGATCTTTCGCGTATCGAGGAGATGATTCTGTCCACGGGCAGCGGTGATATCGACCTGGAGCTTCTCGCGACGATCCCCGCTCTCTACCTGCGTATCAACACGAGCTCGGGGAGCATCGACGTCGACCTGCCAGACCTCGTGATCGATCGGAGCGAGCGCAAGCACATGGAAGCGCGAGTTGGAGAGGCTGGGGCCAAGGCGAACATCAAGACGGGGAGCGGCAATATTCGGGTGAGTGCTCGCGACTGAGGTGGGTGAGGCTCGTTAGCGCGGTCGGCCCGGGGTAATCACCTTGGCGGACAGTTCACTCGCGGTAGGAGTACTTGCCCGTCGGGTGGCCGCGTCGCCGCTCGCTCAAGTGTCCGCTACGGCGATCACCCCGCGCCTCCCTTCATCCTTCCCGCGCTCGAAAGTCCATTGCGGCGACCACCCCGCCGTTCCTCGATCCTTCCCGCACTCGAACGTCCGCTACGGCGATGCCCCGCATCCCGCTGACAACTCGCGCTCGCGACAGCAACAAACCGGGTCCAGGCGATGCCACAAAGAAAGAGGCGGCGGCCCGGTCCTCGCGACCACCGCCTTTCGTGCCGGCACTTCCATCCGCCTCAGGTGTTAGATGGCGATAGCCCTAGTTGGCCGTCGCCCAGGTCAGGATCACTGCTGTCTCGGATTCGCTGAGGATGCCGAGCCAGGATCGGATCGTCTCCGATCCTGGCTCGAGGACGATCGTTCCAGGAACTCCAGGCAGCCCGAGGGACGCGAGTTGGTCCCGGCCGATCAGCAAGGCGGGCACATCGAGGTGGTGTTCCTCCAAGTAACTGGCCGTGTGCTCAGCGCCGCTCAATGAAAGAGCGAGTGCTGCGGGCGGTGACTCATGGCCTCCAAAGGAGGAAACGAGATCTCGCCACTGTGGTGCATTCTGCTCGCAATACCGGCAGTCAGCCGAGAACACGAGCAGTAGTGTTGGACGTTTCAGTCTCCCCGGGTTGAACTCCCGTGGCTCTCCATTCAGCGTCCTGGTCGGGATCGTCGCGGGCCTGGTCGAAGAGAGCGGGGGAGGCTTCTCAGGCTGGGCCCCGTGGTTCTGGTACACGAGGCCCCCGAGCCAGAAGAAGCCCAGAGAGAGCAGGCAAGCCACTGTGATGTCTGGCTTGAACCTCATCGCGATCATCTGCCCATGAGGACAGCATCGTTGTATCCGTCCATGCACCAGAAGAAGCAGACACCGGAATCCTCATAGTAGGTTTGGCAACGATCATGCTCTTCGCAGAGGTTTTCGCAAATGCCGGAACAACTTGGGTAGAGCGCACGTGCGCGTGCGCTAGCGGCTCCCAAACAGAGGGCCAACAGGCAGAAACAAGCGACTATCGAGAGTCGGGTGACTAGAAGTGAGCGGTGCATTGTGGACTCCTCTCCGCAGGCGGCAGAAGTGCCGGCTTCTGTAGAGAAGGAGGCGAGATCCCCTGACTTTTTCACACTAGGGATCTTGGATGTCCTCGACTTGGCGAAGAAGCTCGACGGACCAGCGCCCATACATGTCGTTGATCTGGCTCGGATCGAGAATGCCCAGCAGCTCAATGGCAGAGTCGACGTTGCCTGACCTTAGGCACGAATTCGCCAGATACCAGGTTGCCGTTCGGCTGATCATGCCGTGGGCATTGCGCGCCCCGTGAGCCAGAAAAGACCTTGTCCGATCTGAGTCGTCTCCAGAGAGGTAGTACGCCACGCCCAGGTACGCTGCACCCTCAGAACTCTCCTGGTGCTCGCCGTAGAGCTCCTCGAGCACCTCCAGCGCCTGGTGATACTCCCTTCGGACCAGAGCCTCCATCCCCGCCTTGAGCTTCTCTTCGTACTCGTAGCGATCCGGTGAGGCAGGGAGGGCAACACGGAACCTCAGATGAACATGAGATTCCGGAATCGTCTCCGTCGTCGCCAGCTCGGCGAGCTCCGAGCCTGGGTCGGACGAGTAGCCGCTGAACAGGAAGACCGCCCCCGCGCCAACAAGAAGCACAATTGCCGCCGCCATCTGGAGCTGTCGCTGGCGCTTCAAACGCCTTTTCATCTCCCGGCGCTGCCTTGTTCTGATAACGAGGATCTTAGCGAGCTTCATGTCACAGGCAGGACAGGTCCTGCAATGAGACCGAATCTCGCGGAGGCGCCTCCTCGAGAGCGTGCCTCGGGCCCAATCTACGAGTTCCTCGATATCGGGATGGCTAATCGGTGCTGTCATCTGCCTCTAGTGTGTGAAAAGCCTCATCAAGTGTTCGGAGCGCCACTAGGGCCCTGTCGACCCGCTTGCGCACAGCAGTAATGGAAACCCCCTGAATCCCAGCCACCTCTCGCAGGGTCATCTTCGGTTCCTGGTAGATCGTAAGCATCAGAGCTTCCCTCAGCTCGGCTGGCAGTTGTTCGATTCCATCCATCGCCACCTCGAGAAGCCTCTCATTCTCCAATTCGTCCTCGAATTGAATAGCAATGTCTGTGACCGACTTCTCCGAACTCTGGAGTGCATCGGCTGGCCTATTTGATCTGCCACCGTGGCCACGCTTTCCGTGCTGTCGCACATGGCGAATCGAGTTCGACCGAATGGCCGCTCGCATGTAGGCATCGGCTTCTTTCTCGTCCTCCACGTCAGGGGCAGCCCGCAGGCTCCCGCAGGCAGCGTCCTGAACCACGTCCTCTGCATCGGCCTCGTTGCCTACCAACCGCCAGGCATAGCGGACCCACAGCTGACGTCTCTTCTCCCAAGTTGGCCCCAAAAGTGTGCGAAAGGACGGTCGTGCCACAGACTAGTTCCCCAAAGTCCTACCGGTCCCCACCTATAAGAAGTCATAAAGCGAAGATTTTGCACCAGAGAATGAGAGATTTCTCAACTTCCTTCACAGTTTTGGTGCAAATCCTCCAGCAACTGACTTCTTATACGTGAGGGCTAGTTCCCCTTGGATGGAATCTGGCTGGCCTGACGCGGAATGGCCCCTGGCGGTCAGGTCAGCTGGGTTCGATGACCGGAGGATCCCGCAGTGAGTTCTGTGAGTAACCTAGAACAAGCCGCAGGTCGATGCCAGTCCACGAGCGCAGTCACCTATGGAGGACACAGTTCCAGCTATTCCTAGATAGTGAGCAGGGTTTGTCCGACGAGCAGCGAGCATACGTGATACAGCAAATCCATAAGTTCACACCCGAGGCCTTAGCCTCCGCTACCTCGGACAGCTTCGACATCTGTGAAAGAGTCATCGACCTCTTTCCAGATTCGGGCCACCGTGAAGTCTTCCTCACACTCGGCGCTATCGCTTCTCCGGACCTCTCCCTAAGTTCGATTTCTGTATCGGTCACAGAGCGATTTGGCCTCGGTATGAGCCCTGTGCGTGCAGCATACGCCAGTGGAAGGCTTCAGGGCTGCAATTGCTGGGGCAGCATTTGGTGCAACAACTGTTACGGGTCGGAGGTGTGTGCAGAGCATCCTTGCGAAACCCAGCATGCGTGTGGGTGCGGCGAGGATCCCGAATACTGCGTGGGAATATGTGCCGTGGGAGACTAGTACAACCTAGCAACCAGCAGAGCTGCCGCCAGCTGGAGTGCGTTGGAAGATTGACCAGAGCCCGTGCGGTTCATGGGCCAGTGCGGAGCCTCAGGATTTGCCGGGTATGATCGGCAACAATAGGATGACCCTTGCGCTACTGGACCTAGTAGGTGCCGCAAGACGTGCGGCGACCTGGAGGAGTAGAGTTTGCCGTTCGAAGTCTACTCTTAGTCGGTAGTAGAGTCGGCGAGATCCTGGTGATATTGAGGATCCAGGTATCAAACCATCCCGTTTGAGACAGCGCCTTATGTCTAGTGGCGGGCGGATGTTTAACTGACCGTGTGGCTCTCGGGGCCTTCGCCGATCTGGCTAATTGACAGAAACTGAGTGGGGAGCAATGGTCGACGATCTTCGATACGCCGCCCGCCTCCTAGTCAAGAACCCTCGCATTAATGGACTGATCATCACGATCTTGGGTCTTGGCATTGGCCTCAATATTGCGGTCTTCAATTATCTCGATGCAACTGCGCTTCGACCATTCCAATATGTCGACCAAGAGAGGATTGTCCAGCTGGTGCGCGGGAGAATCCAGCGATTCTCTGGTCCCTTCACCTACCATGCGTATCAGGAGCTGCGCGACAACAATTCCATTTTCGAAAGCGTGGGTGCGTTTAGGGATCGAGCGGTGACGATCTCGATCGGCGAAACGACCGAGTCGAAGTTCGGAACCGAGGTTTCCGCAGGACTATTCGAGCTCCTCGGGGCTCAGCCTATGCTCGGCCGTCCCTTCATGACCAGCGAGCTGGGGCACGGGCGGTCGCAAGTCGCGATTATCAGCCACCAGTTCTGGAAGGCCCGGTTCGGCGCAGATCCAGGAATCCTGGGAGGGGTGATCCGGGTCGACGGGCTCGACCGCGAAATCGTGGGCGTCATGCCTGTCGGGTTCAAATTCTATATGACGTCCAGCATCTGGCTTCCTTTGCCCGTGGACGGAACCTCGAACGAGAACGAGTCGTATCGGCTAAACGTTCTCGGCCGTCTAAGGAAAGAAATCACCCTGGAGCAAGCACATGCGTCAATGGCAACTCTCCGAGAGTCCATTGAGGCGTCTCTCGGTGGAGCTGCTAGCGGCGGGCAAGGCAACCAGGTACTCGTTCTCGTCTCACCGTCTGGGGCGTGGCGCGCGCCTGCAGGTGTCGTAGCAATCGGTGTGCTGTTTCAGCTTGCGGCCGTATTCGTGCTGTTGATCGTCGGTTGGAATGTCGCCGGACTTCTCTTTGCTCGCGGCGTTTCCCGACAACGTGAAATCGCTGTGCGGGGAGCGATAGGAGCCCCTCCTGGGCGCGTGATGCGTCAGCTCCTTGCAGAGAACCTTTTGTTGGCATTCGGCGGAGCCTCTCTTGGGCTAATTGTCGCCATTTGGGGTCATGACCTCCTGCTCGTAGCGTTTCCCGATTCACCATTGCGCATCGCAGTCGATTTTCGGTTGGATCTTCAGAAACTCGCATTCGCAATACTACTTTCGATCATCACGGTTCTGGCCGTTGGCATGTTTCCTGCGCTGAGACTGTCGAAGCTAGACCTCAGTGAGTCACTCAAAGAGGGAGGTGCCAGCGCGACATTGACTCGCAGAGCACGACGAAGGCAAGGGTGGCTAGCCGCCTCGCAGGTGGCCGTGTCGTTGGTGCTGCTGATCGGGGCGTCGCTGACCGCCCGCACGACGTTTGCACTCAGAGGTGTCGAGCGCGGGTTCGACGCAGAGAATGTCTACCATGTGTTTTTGTCGTTCGACAGCCAATCCAGCAAGGAGACCCAAGCTGCGGTATCCGTGCGCATCATCGAAGCCCTTGAGACGCACCCTGGAATTGAGGCTGTGGGGTGGGAGAACGCACCGACCGACGACATCATCGGAACATTTCGAGATCGACTTCGAGGGCACATAGAAACACGAGACGGGCCCTCGAACCTAGCTGCCAGAGTGCGGGTGAGAGCAGTGAATGCTTCGTATTTCCGAGCGCTTGGCCTGTCGTTGGTGCATGGAAGTTTCTTCGGTATTGAAGATCAGAGTAGCTCTCCGACGCCAGTCATTCTCAGCAAACGCGCAGTCGCTCTTCTTTGGCCCGGCGATATGCCACTCGGTAGGCGAATCAGGTTTCCTGGCAGCGGAGAATGGTTAACGGTCGTCGGAATCGTTGACGATATCGTGCGCCTTTCCCAGAGAAGCTACGATAATTCAGAGTTCGGAGTGCGAGCTGAGCCCTGGCCTGACCTATACTTGCCCGTCTCACCGTCAGGTGGCCCACCAGATCCATTGCTCTATGTGCGCCCGAACGTCGCTCGAGCGGGGTTTTCGCAGATCGTGCACGACGTCATCGGCGACATGTCCCCTGGCGTCCACGTCGCAGCGATCCGATCAGTCGAAGAGGCCGAGTACCAACCAAACCAGAATGTGTACCACGAGGTCGCCAAGACTCTGGGAGCGCTGGGCATTATCGCGCTAGCTATATCTGCACTTGGAACCTATAGCACCGTGTCGTATATGTGGATTGAACGCTCGAGAGAACTCGCCGTGCGCACGGCACTCGGAGCGTCTGCCACCGCCTTGTTCTGGCTAGTCGTGCGCAACAGCCTGATGATAGGGGTGAGAGGGGTATTCATCGGGACCCTGATCTCGCTGGCGCTCTACCGGCTGACCTCCGGATTACTCTTTGGGGTCAGCCCGTGGGATCCGTTTAGCTACACTGGCGTGGCGTTCTTGTTCTTGTGTATGGCGATCCTGGCGAGCTTGAGCCCTGCACGCCACGCCGTCAATACTGATCCACTCGAGAACTTGCGGCAGGAATAGACGACGTTCCAACAAACTCACCGGGCGTCTCCAGTTGGGACATCGTCAGCGCCTTGAATTCCAGGTGCTTGGGCCTGCCTCTTGAGTCGACGCAGCTGACCTGCCCCAGGTGGTTGGGCCACTTCGTAACTCATCAGATCGGCGCTGACAAGAGGCCATTGCAGCCGGCGGATCTGGTAGCGTCTTGCCAGTATCAGGTTACTGAGATAGAAGGTCTTGCGAGCGGCGGGGCAGGGCGCTCCTTACCCAGGATGAGGGAAACGGGGATTCGGAGATGGCGACCGACAGCATCGGCTTTGGTTTCATCGGCACCGGCATGGCTGGCGAGACGAACGCTCAGGAGTTGCTGCATGTGGACGGTGGCGAGCTCGTGGCGGTTTGCTCGCGAAATGAGGAGACCGTCAGGGAGTTCGCCAGGGTCAACGACGTCCGGAGTTGGTACACGGACTACGAGAAGTTGCTGGCTGACCCGGATGTCGACGTCGTTTGTGTGCTGTCGCCGTCGGGACTGCATCGGGATATGGCGGTTGCCGCTGCGAAGGCGGGCAAGCACGTCATTGTCGAGAAGCCGCTCGAGATCAACCTGCGCAGGGCTGACGAGATCATCGCGGCTTGCAGGGGAGAAGGCGTGAAGCTGGGTGTGATCTTCCAGATGCGGTTCGGCAGCGTCGCCCGGGAGGTGAAGAGGGCGATCGCTTCGGGGGCGCTCGGCAAGATCTTTCTGGCCGACGTGATCGACAAGGGTGGCCGGCAGGCTTCCTACTACGAGGCGGCCGCCTGGCGTGGCACCAAGGCGCTGGAGGGGGGCGGGTGCACGATGACCCAGTCGATCCACCCCATCGACCTGATCCAGTACTTCGTCGGGCCGGTCGATTCGGTGGTCGGGCGAGTCGGGACCTGCAGGCATGACATCGAGGTCGAGGACACGACGACGGCGCTGCTCCGCTTTGCGAATGGGGCGATGGGGACGCTCACCAGCACTACTTCGGTGAAACCGGCACTGAAGTCGAGGCTCGAGATTCACGGCGAGAAGGGAACCATCATCGCGAATGCCCAGTACGACAGGTTCCTGGTTTGGGATGTCGACGGGTATCCATGTCCCGGTCCGGTGGAACCGAGCTTCGATTTCCACGACATTGACGATCCCTGGGCGTTTCCGCAGATCCGGCATCGCGTCCAGCTCCAGGACATGGTGGACGCGATTCGCGAGGGACGTGACCCCGTTCTTTCCGGCGAGGAGGCGCGCAAATCGCTGGCGATCATCATGGCGATCTACGAGTC
>CALAKE010000489.1 GCA_937922775.1 uncultured bacterium
GCCCACTGACTCCCCCCTGGGTGCTACCCGGCCCTACGCCCTTCGAGTACCCGGCGAACGAGCGGGTCGCAAGCTGCACACAGAATCAGCCCGCGCGGCTGAGGATTTCCTGGGAAGGGTCGAGTCGGTCCCAGAGGCCACCCCCTGCTCGGATCAAGAAGATGGCCAGGATCGACATGGGAACCGCTGCCAGAGTTCCCAGCAGAGGCAGCTCCCAGGCCATAAGCGGAACACCCCAGAACCACTGGGCCAGTAGGATCAGGGCGACCACAAGTGCCCCCGGGAGCGTGCAAACCAGCATTCCCAACATCAGGACAGAAAAGACCACCAGGTTTTGACCGAAGCTGGCGGCCCCTTTCATCTTCTCCATTCCCAGGTGGACCCAGCCGGGGAACAGGAGAACCGTCAAGTTCTGCAATGCCGAAGACACGAGCGCGGCAGCAGCCAGAACCTGAATGGCACCGAGAAGGAACAGCGAAACCACCAGTGGCTGCCCGATGCCTGCCTGTTCCAGGACATATGAGGGCGTGAGCGGTGGCTCCCCGGTTGCTCCGAGTGTGATGCCGGCACGCGCCAGGAATGCACCCAGGTCGAGCGCCCAGAGGAGGATGGCACCGAGGGCGGCACCGAAGATCGACGTCGTTGCCGGCCCCGCGACCTCTGCGGCAACCAGCTTCCAGCCGGAAATCGGCAACGGTCGCAGGAGCTCCACGTTGAGGAGGTCCGTGCGTAGGTCGTTGCGATAGTGCTGACCGGCCAATAGCGGCATCAACAACATGAGACCGATGCCGCATAACATCGATACGATGAAGAAGAAATTCGGTGTGCCCAGCAGCGATGGGAGCACTCCCGCGACCACCGCCAGCGCCAACAAGACGGGAAGCTTCACCCGCAGCCTGCTGCGACCCGCCAGCATCATGTTCTTCCAATAGATCGCGACTTCGGCCGCGCCGGAATGAGCGAGAGCGAAGGGCGACTGCTGGCGCCGCCGCAGCGGAGTTTTCCAGAAACGCGCGCGCGCGTCTTCCTTCTCAACGCGTCGCCGGTCGTGTGCCAGCGCAGCCTCCTCGAACTTCACCTGCGACCGCACGACCCACTCGTTGTGCACGACCAGCAGCAGGAGTGGGACTGCGAGCAAACGCAGGAAACCGAATAGACCGGCGATGGTGAGAGTCGGGCGGGAAAAGAAGGGCGCCGTGAGCAAGAGGAAGGGCGAAAGCGCCCAGCCGAGAATGCCATTTGTCGCCTCCGGCCAATGGGTGCTCGCGACCTCCTTGATGAACGACATCGACAGATCCTCGGCGGGCATTGATATCGCCATCAGGTCAGCGACCAACAATGAGATGCCGTATGCAAGGAAAGCCCAATAGGCGGCGAGCAAACCGTACAGCTCGATGCGCCTACGCAGTGCTGCCCCGGGGCGTAGCTCTCTCTGCCTTGCTATCCACAGGCTGCGACCCTTGGAGTGAAGGTCCCAGATGGAGAAAACAACCCACATGGAGATGTACCAGAGCAGCCGTGCGGGTCCCCTGCCCGAGCCCATGAAGAGGGTCAGAATCATGCAGCCAAACAGGATTCCCGGCTGACTTCTCAGGGTGGCGTACTGGATAAGGTGACGGCGTTGTATCGGGGCAGGTGCCAACAAGTGGATCTCCGCCTGCCGTAGGCTCAGCGCCAGCCTCCCCCAGGGCACGAGCCACCACACGGTAATAGCCGCAGCCATGAGGAGGGCGGCCGCGAGATGTACCGCCGGAAGTACCCCTTCGGCCACCTCGTGGAGCGCTTCCATGCCACCGAACTGCACGTCAATGGTGCGCTCCCCCTCCTCTACATCGAAGAAGCTGAAGATGGTGTTCGACATCCAGAAGCCGATCCACGCCATGAACGCCAGAATGCCGACGAGATACTTCGGTTGCTTGAGGAGGCGCAGTGATCGGACGATGCGGCCGCGAACCGATCGCACGAGCAGGAAGAGGAGGGCCGGGTTCACAGAGAACCTTCCTCGCCGGTGGCGCGCAGGAAGATCTCCTCGAGGTCGGCGTCGGCGCCCATGTCAGGCACGGCGGACCGGATCTCCTCGAGGCTGCCCTCGAGCACCTTCTGGCCATGCTGGATGATCGACACCCGATCACAGATTTCCTCCACCAGGTGGAGCATGTGAGAAGAGACGATCACCGAGGCTCCCGCCCTGGCGGTCTCCACGATCGTGCGCTTGGTGCGCCGCATGGAGGCGGGATCGAGGCCAGTCAGCGGCTCGTCGAAGACCAATGCCTCGGGACGGTGCAGAAGGGCGCACGAGATCAGCAACTTCTGCTTCATGCCGCGCGATAGCTCCGAGGGGAAGGAGTATCGTTGCTCGTCGAGGTCGTTTCTCTCGAGTAGCTCCTCGCCCCGCGCAGCCCCGTCTGCTACCCCGTACAAACGCGAGAAGAGGGTGACGTGGTCCCAAACCGTAAGGTGCTCGAACAAGTGAGGCTCGTCGGGAACGAACGCGAGACACTGACGCGCTTCAACGGGGTGCTCCTCGAGGTCGAAGCCGCAGATCGCGATGCGTCCCTCCGTCGGCGGGATGATGCCTGCGAGGCAGCGAAGCGAAGTGGTCTTGCCGGCTCCGTTAGGCCCCACCAGGCCGAGAATCTCGCCTGACTCGACACGAAGCGAGAGACTGTCGACTGCCTTGAAGCCTTCGTAGGTTTTTGTCAATTCCTGGATCTCGATCATCGAATCTGATCCTTCGAGTATTTTTCAGCGAAGCCCGTTTTCATCGCTCGACCGAAGACCTCGGCGAGTCACGTGAGCAGTGATTCTACTCGCTCATTACCCGACCGCGAGCTTGAGTTTCCTCCGGGTGAGCCGTTCAATGAGAGCCGCGAGCACTGGTGAACCTGAACTCCGGAGGTGACTGTGGCATTGGTAAAAAAGTCCGCTGGCCTGTTGGTCTTCCTTTTGCTGGTCCTACCCGCCGCCATGGGCGTGGCCGGCACACAGGAATCATCGGGCGTCAAGGAGATTCCCGCCACGGCCGAGGATACCTACGTCAAACCCGATGCCTATGTGGAGGAGCTATTCGGGCGCAACAAGAACTTCGCCACGCTCGACAATCTGAGTCCCGCTGGTCGCCACTTCCTGGTGCCCGAGGTTACAGAGCTATCTACCCTCGAGCGCATGGCTGAAACGACATATCGGCTCGCGATGCTGGAGATCCGGCCGCGCGTCGACCGCCTCTGGCAGCTCGACACCTATGGCGTCTACGGCATCAAGATCTACTCGCTAGAGGAGCGCTCATTCCTCAATGTCGACCTGCCCGACGACATCTTCGTCAGCGACATGACCTGGTCGCCCGACGGAAGCCGAATTGCCTTCCTCGCCCACCTCCGCCACGGATCGCAGGTTTGGACGGCCGATGTGGCCACAGGAGAAACGAGCGTGCTGAGCGATGCTCCGGTCATGGCGACCATCGCGGCTCGCTCACCGTTGCGCGGCTCGCCCACCTCGCGATTGCTGCAGTGGACGCCCGCCGGCACGATCGTGACGCTGCTCGTACCGCCCGATCGCGGCCCCGAGCCGGAACGCAATCCTGTTCCGAGCAGCCCGATGATCCGGCGCACGCGCGACGGCGCGATGCGCACGCGGACGCTGCCATTCCTCCTGCGCGACGAGCACGATGTGGCGCTCTTCAAGCACTACACGACTAGCCAGATCGCCGAGTTGGCCTCCGGCAGGCAACCCCGCATGATCGGGACGCCAAGGATCTACACGTCGATCTCGCTGAGCCCGAACGGCGAGCACCTGCTCACACAGCGGGTAGACGAGCCGTTCTCCTACATCACGGGGTATTCGGGCTTCCCGCAGAAAACAGAGATCATCGCCCTCGAAGGTACGACCATGGCAACCGTGTTAGCGCAGCCACTGCGCGAGGGGGGTGGCGGACCGAGAGGCGGCGGTGACCGCGACCAGCCACGACAGATTGCCTGGCGTCCCGATGGAGCGGGCTTGAGCTACCTCCACACGGAACCGCGCCCGGAGCAGGGCGACGAGGATCCGTCCGACGACACGCCAGCCGGCACGGAGAGTGAATCTGCCGACGACGAAACACCGCGCATGGATCGCGTCATGTTGCTGGCGGCACCGTTCAACATGGAGGTGGCTCAGGTCGTGGTGGAGAGTGAAGACTCGTTCAACAACGTGGTCTACACCAGAGACGGACGCCAGGCCTTCGCGGTGCAGACCCAAGACGGTCGGCGCACGCTCCTCGCCTACGACCTAGCCGCTGGTGACCCTCAGCCCAACATCCTCATCGAGTCCTACGATCCGCAGGAGCTCACCGAGCTCCCCGGCGATCTGATGACGAAGAGCACGTCGAACGGCATCGCGTACGCGCTGCTGTCGAGAGACGGCCAGACGGTTTACCTCGAGGGGCCCGGCTACAAGGACAACTTCAGGCCACAGCCGTTCATCGATAGCGTCAACGTCACGAACGGTGCAACAAGTCGTGTTTTCGAGGGATCGACAGAAAGCTTCGAGACGCCTTTGGTCACCCTCGACGATGATCTCCAAAGCATGATCATCAGCAGAGAATCGAAAGCCGACATTCCCGACAGCTATCTGTGGCGCCGCGACGGTTCCACGGTGAATCTCACCAACAACTCCGATCCGTTCCCCGAGATCACGGCGGCCCAAAGGGTCGACTTCGAGTTCACGCGCCGCGACGGCCTGAAGATTCAGGGCCGAATTTCACTGCCGGTTGGCTACGAGGAGGGCACGCGTGTGCCGGCGATGTTCTGGACCTACCCGCGCGAGTTCAACAACGAGGAGGACTACCAACGCTCCGCAGTCCGCGGCCGAAACCACAACGCGTTCACGCCCCTGAGCTACCTCCGCTGGTCGGACATCTGGTTGACGCAGGGTTTCGCGCTCGTCTACCCCGATATCCCGATCATAGGCGAGCCCTACAACGATCATTTTGTCCAGGACCTTGTCGACTCGATGTACGCGGCGATCCGCAAGGTCGACCAAATGGGGTACGTCGATGTTGACAAGATTGGCCACGGTGGGCATAGCTACGGCGCCTTCGCCACAGGCAACATCCTTGCCCATTCGCCATTCTTCAAGGCCGGAATCGCCGGCGATGGAGCCTACAATCGCAGCCTCACGCCTATGGGTTTCCAGTCCGAGCCCCGCGACATCTGGGAGGCGCCGCAGATCTACCTCGAGATGTCACCGTTCTTCTCCGCCGACAAGATCGATACTCCGTTACTCATCTACCATGGGGCTGACGACAACAACTCCGGCACCTATCCCGTGCAGTCGGAGCGCTTCATGCAAGCTCTCACCGGACTAGGAAAGACCGCGGTTCTGTACATGTACCCCTTCGAGTCCCACACGCCACGAGCAATTGAAAACAAGCTCGATATGTGGGCCCGCTTCATCGACTGGTTCGACCGGTATGTGAAGGGGGAAGGTGAGACG
>CALAKE010000490.1 GCA_937922775.1 uncultured bacterium
TCAGACTCATCAACAGCACGAAACTGCGGCGACCAAAGCTAGAGGGCCTCGGCATTGTGGATCTTCCCTTCCTGGCAGGTGAAAGGCGAGCAGCTTTCCGGCTAGAGTACGCCCTCATGGCTACATCTTCCACGAACAGCAGGGCCCGAGACGCCCTGATCATCGCCGTATGCCTGGTTCTCTTCTTCGTCGTCGGGCTTTTGCTCGAGCGAAGCATCAGTCCCCCTAGGGCGGGGGCAGCCCTCTTCGATGACGCGGGCCCGATGTCGAGCAGCCCCGGGCGCTTGGGGCGGATCGCGCGACAACTCGGGCTCGACGACCGAGCGGCTAGCTCGCTTTTGCTGGCACCTGGAAGTATGCCGAGCAGTGTGGTCATCGATTCGTCGCAACTCGACCCTGAGTGGCCGGTCCTTTCCATTGTCGCCGAGGAATCGGACCTACATGACGCTGAGCGTGGGATTTTGGCCAATCCGCTCGAGCGCGGCCGTGAATGGGAGCGCCTGGCATTCGCTTCATACTACGAGCAGGGTGAGCTGATCTTCGCGACGCGAGCGGGGCTCCGCCGGCACGGCGGGGCATCTCGGCGAAGACCAGAGGAGCCGAGCTTGCGCCTGTACTTCCGTGAAGAATACGGGTCGAACCTCTCCCATCAGGCGATGCTCGATGAGGTTGTAGCTCGCCCCAGCCGGATCGTTGTTCGCAAGGCCGCCCCTGTTCTTGCGACGACTTTGGCCTTCGAAATCGCCCGCAGAATCGGTGCTCCTACACCTGCTTTCAAGCTGGCGCAGTTGTACCTGAACGGAGACCTCCAAGGTGCCTACCTGCTTTCTGAGCACGTACACCCGGATGGCTGGGGGCGAACGCATTTCGGACACGAGCAGATAGCGATGTATGTACTCCGCGGTTCCGAGTCGACGAATGCAGGTAGCGTCGAGCAGGCTACTGAGTTCTACGAGTGGGCGGGGAGCCTGCCGGCACCTCTTGACATGGAGGTTCTCGAGACCAGGATCGACCTCGACAACATGTTCCGGAACCTCTTCACCTTTATCTACTGCGGCACAGGAGATTGGGCTCAGGGTGCGGTCGTACGAGATGAAAGTCGAGACGATAGTAGGTGGTTCTGGGTTCATTGGGACCTCGACCACAGCTTTCGATTTCGCAGAAGGATCACGCCCACGAGGAGGACCTTCGAGTTGCTGGTCAATCCCCAGTGGGAGGATGCGAAAGTCGACCCTCGGGGGGCGCTCTTCAGGCGTTTGCTCGAGGAGGATCCCGCTTTCCCACAGACCTTTGCTCGGCTGGCGATGGACCTTCTCAACCACCGCCTACGCGGTGAGTTCTTCGGTGAGCTCCTGGCCCGTTACGAGCACGCCCTGCCCGACGCCCAAGCGGAAAGCTACCGTCAGTTCTTCGCGAGACGCGCCGACCATGTGCGCAGGGAGATGCAGTCCTACCTCCGCGCGGGCGAGGTTCACAACGTCACAATAGAAGCGCCCGCTCACCTTGAGCTCGCGATCGATGGATATCCTGAAAAGGGCGGCTTTTCAGGCGCCTATTTCGAGGGCACGACGATCACGGTGGAGTCTCCCGAAGGCAGGCCCCATGACTCCCTCTACTGGCTGGTCAATGGCGCACGCCGCGATGAGTCCACACTGGTAATCGTCGTCAACGAACCGACCACGATCGAGGCCGTGGTCGGCCCGTAGACTGCATCGGCAATCGAAGCCCCGGCGGCTATCTCCTCACGCGGATCGGATAAGGTGGCTTCACGAACTGGTGCGGCGGGTTCGCCTCGAGCTCGGCCAGCGCCACCTCGATCGCCTTCTCGAGCTGTGGGTCGTGACCTGCGATGACCTCCGCGGGCCATTGTTCAACCTCGATGTCCGGTGGAACGCCGACGTTCTCGACGACAAAACCTTCCTCGGTCCAGATCGCCAGGTTGGGGGCGGTGATGCCGCCACCGTCCATCAGCACCGGAAAGCCCAGGGTCCCGACTAGACCACCCCAGGTGCGCTTACCCACCAGCTGGCCCAACTCGAGATTGCGGAACATCCACGGCAGCAAGTCGCCGCCGGAGCCAGCCGTCTCGTCGATGATCATTACTTTGGGGCCCTGAATCGAGTGGAACGGCGTCTTGAAGTCATCTCCGTAACGCGTCGCCCAGTGACTGATGTAGGGACGACGCAGGAGGTCGATGTAATAGTCCGCCACCGAGCCGCCGCCGTTGTAGCGCTCGTCGACGATGATGGCGTCCTTGTGGGCTTGTGGGAAGAAATAGCGCTTGAAGTACGTGTGTCCCAGCGTCGAGGTGTTGGGCACATATACGTAAGCGACGCGGCCGCCTGTGGCAGCGTCGACCTTGGCGATGTTGCCTTCCACCCAGTCGCGATTCCGCAGCGCGTACTCGTTAGCGACCGGCACAACCTCGACGGTGCGCGCATCGACGCCATCGGCGGTTGGCCCCACGGTGATCTCGACGATCTTCTCGGTAGTGTTCTCGAAGCGGCTATAGAGGTTCTCCGGCGGGCGGAGCTGCCGTCCGTTCACCGCCAGCAGATACTCACCCGCCACCACATCGACACCGGCCTCGGTGAGCGGTGAGCGCAGCTCGGGATTCCAGTTGAGCCCGCCGTAGACCTTGGCGAATCGGTAGCGGCCGGAATCAACGTCGAAATCGGCTCCGAGCAAGCCACCGGGGACGTAGTCGGCCTCTACCAGAGAATCGCCGCCCCCGACCCGGTGGTGCCCCACCGCAAGCTCCGACGACATCCACTGGAGCACCCGGTTGAGGTCATCGCGTGTGGCCAAGTCATCGAGGAAGACCGAGTACTTCTCGCCCATCTGTTCCCAATCGGCGCCGTGGAAGCCAGGGTCGTAGAAGTAGTCGCGGTTGATCCGCCACGCTTCCTGGAAGATCTGCCGCCACTCGACCACCGGATCGATCTTCACCTGCAAACTGCCGGTCGACAGGTGGCCGCT
>CALAKE010000491.1 GCA_937922775.1 uncultured bacterium
ACGAGTCTACGTAACTTCATTCGAGACTCCGACTCGGTAGCTCCAGAGAATGCAGGCGAATGCTCCGACCTGTACATTGTCTGTGCCTGGCGAGCAGGCGAAATTGTGACGATGGGCCTGGAAAGACAATGGCGGAAAAAGAAATCAGAACGATCAGAACGTCTAAGGGTATCAGAGAGCACACCTACTTAGGGTGCCCGCTGACCCGCAACCGCTCGGCGTGGTGCTTCCGGATTTGCACCCCTGATCCGGAGGGTACGGGCAAGTGCGGAAGAGTGGCCCCGCACAGTCTCCTGAGCAGCACGCAGATGGCCATCAAGAAGCACGACGAGAAGAAGCACAGGGAGGATCTCGAGCACTTCCAGAACCTCGAGCGCATCTACCTTGCTGCTCCCTACAACGAATTCCACGAACCTGGGATTCGAGTGGCGGCCGGCGAGGCCGACATCGTCATCCCGATTCAAGGCAAGCTCACCCATCCCGCGGGTGTCCCTGGAACCGTAATCCTGAAGGCGATGAACGACTCGGCCAGCTTCGCCGTGAATTCGATTGTCGAACGCCATCACGTTCTCACCGCCAGCTTCCAGGTTTCTCTGACGGGCACGGTTCCTCGTGGAGAGATCATCGCCCGTGGGCGCTTCGTCGGCGTGTCGGGCAAGAAGTACCTGGCGGAGTCGATGTTAACCGATGCCGACGGCAGAGAGATCGGCCGAGGCGAGGGCTCCTTCATCGTCAGCAATATTCCCCTGGGATCGTCAGAATCGACCGACTAGCTGAGCGCGCTGACCGCAGCGCGAGCAGGCGATTACACACTTCTTGCGGCCTGGAATGAGGCGCCGACGCGTTGACTATTCTCCCAGCACTTGCCGCCTCAGCCGCTCGATGATGCTCGCGTCGATCCAGTAGCTTTCCATCGGGCTCTCCCCGAACCGGGCCGACATCTCCATGATCATCTCGTAGGTGATCGGTGTTCCGTCAGCCGGTCTCGAAGGGGGTGGCGACGATGCAGGAGCAGCCGACCGCGGCTGCGAAGCGGCTTCGAAAAACAGGTACTTGCCGTCGGCTGACACAAACGGGCAAATTTCCGTGCCAGGGCCGTTGACCTCCGGTCCCATGTTGACGGCATCTGTCCAGGTGCCGTCCGGGCTTTGGAAGCTGATATAGAGGTCCGCCCTTCCCAAGCTGTCCGGCCGACCCGGCGAGCTGAAGATCAGATAGCTCTCGTCTGGAGCTATGAAGGGATCCCAATCGTGGAAGGGAGTATTTATTGCCGGGCCGACCTCTTCCGGTTCGGAGCATTGGTCGTCTCGACAGTCTGACCGGTAGACCTCAGTCAGATTCTCCGCCTCGTCGCTGTAGCGAAAGAAGTAGAGGACGCCGTCTCGGGTAACCGAAGCGTAGCCCTCGGGAAGATCAGGGGCATTGACCGGGGGGCCCACCTCCACGGGCTCACCCCACCCGGCATTCGTACGCTCCACATACCAGAGGTTTCTGTCATCAGGTAGGCCGCCCGGCGTTGTGGCTGGACGAGTTGATACGAAGTAGAGCCTGTGACCTGAGGGGGAAAAGACGGGCTCCCAATCGTCGTAGTGCCCGGAGAATGGCGCCACCCGTGGCTCACCCCAATGATTATTCTCCCGGGAGACAAGGAGGATGGTGTTGATCCCAGGCAGGCTGACCGAGAAGACGATGTCTCTGCCGTCTGGGGAAACCGTCAGCCCAGATTCCTGCGTGATCGTCGAGACGATGCCCGGAGCGAATACCTCTCGAGATGCCCCAGGCGGCGCCAAATCGAGCAAGGCCAATGGAGTTTCCTCCGCGGCCTCAGTCGCGACTTCAGGTCGTGGCTCCGTTGGAGCGCAGCTGGCGCACAGAATGGATAGCACCAAGAAGAAGACGACCTCGACCCCCATCCATGTCCTGACTCCAGAACCCGTCATGAGCAAAGTCCTCCTCCGCGACGTGGCTAGCGCGGGCCAGGGGGAGCCGTCTTCATGATGGCAGAGTGGAACCTTGCAGACACGTCCCGCGCCCCTGGTCGGCGGCATCCCAGATGAGTACAGTTCCATCACGCTCCCTGAGTGCATACCCACCTACTGCCCTCGGCTGATCAGGAGGTAGGGACATGAGAAGAGCGATTACCCTCGTTGTCGTCCTCACTCTGGCCCTCGTGTCGGTGGCAATCGGCGGCAGGTTCCAGGAAGAAGCGCGGGCCTCCGCGCAGGGATTCATGGACGCGCCTTCGTTCGTCGCCGCCGCCAAACAGGGTGACGAGAATGCTGTCCGCCGGGCACTCGTTGTAAGTCCCAGCCTGGCACGGGCATCGGACGTGCTGGGAATGACCGCGTTGGATTGGGCCGCGACGCGAGAGCATTGGCACATCTTCCAGCAACTTATCGCCGCGGGCGCGCCTGTAGATCGTGTAGGCGATGACGGTGGCACGGTCCTGCACCGGGTTTGTCACCACGACCGCCCGGACATGCTGCAGCTCGTGCTGGACGCCGGTGGCGACATCACGGTGCAGAACCAGTGGGGCCGCACGCCGTTACACGTGGCCGCCAGGCGAGGCGCACCGCAAGTGGCAAGGCTGCTTCTCACCGAGGGGGCTGACCCGAACGCCGGAACCAACGAGGGCTGGACGCCGTTGCACGTGGCCCACATGTCAGGGCAGCCGAATCTGGTCGAGCTGCTAGTCGCCAACGGTGCGGACCCGCAGCTCGAGGACAGCGAGGGAAAGGTGCCGTCCGACTACGCGTTCGAGCGTCCCGCCGCCATCTCGATCGATCCCGCTGAGCTCCTCGCATATCAAGGTCTCTTCGACGTGACCGAGGACTTCCACTTCAAGGTCTGGGTGGATAAGGGCAAGCTCTTGCTGCAGGACTACGGTGCCGATGAGCTGTATCCGACCGGCCCAGACACCTTCTACTGTAAGTCCGAGCCGTGGGCCGTGACCTTTCACCGTGGCGCCGGTGGTGGCGTGGAAGGGATCGAGGTTCAGTTCTTGCGACGTGCCGTGACGGGGACCAAGCGCAATCACCCGATGTACGTGGGCTCCGCCGCCTGCAGGGACTGCCACCTCGACGAGCAGCACGAGGGGCCCTACCTCGAGTGGATCGCTAGTCGGCACGCGGCAGCGTATTGGCGGCTGGCAACCGAGTGGGCGTTGTTTCTGGCTCTCGAGCGCCCGCATTTCCAGGACATGAAAGACCCGCAGGAAGACGATCGCTGTCTGCTGTGCCACCTCACCGGGGCGCAGGACCCGGACGCGTTGTATGCGCCTTCGTACGAGATAGAGGAGGGTATTGGATGCGAGACATGTCATGGTCCCGGGTCCGCCTACATCGCCACCGATGTCATGGCAGACCGGGAGGCGTTCCTGGCGGCAGGTGGTCGCATTCCCGACGAGCGGACCTGCCAGAAATGCCATCGTATCCCCGACATGTTCGACTTCGCCGAGATGTGGCCGTCGATCGCTCATACGCCATGAATACCGCCTTGCCCGAGTTGGCGCTAGGG
>CALAKE010000492.1 GCA_937922775.1 uncultured bacterium
AACAGCATCTGTCACTCCTTGTTGCTCGGGGGGGCCAAGCTTGGGGTGAACATCGCCGTTGCCACTCCTGTCGAGCACGCGCCACAGGCCGGTGTGGTCGAGGCGGCCCGGTGCGAGGCAGCCGAAAGCGGTTGTCACATCGAGGTCGGAACAGATGCCGTTGCGGCTGCCGCGGGGGCGGATGCAATATATACTGCGGCGTTTCCACCGGGCATCTCGGCTGCGGAAAGAGACGCGCTCCAGCACTTCCAGGTGAACCCTGGTTTGATGGCGCACGCCAAGTCCGACGCTCGCTTCATGCATTGTTCGTCGGCGCACCGTGGCGAGGAGGTGACCGGCGATGTCATCGACGGTCCCGCATCGCTCGTTTGGAAACAGGCCGAAAACCTACTGCACGTGCACAAGGTGCTCTTGCTCCTCATGATGGATGCGATCTGATGGGTCAAAGCGAGCCCTGCCTCAGAGGTAGATTTTGAGCGAGAAGCGCAGTATCCGGCGCACCGTGCTGGACAATCACTTGACTCTGGTGACCGAGGAGATCCCGACCGTGCGGTCGGCATCGCTCGGGGTCTGGATCAAGATTGGATCGCGATTCGAGGCTCCTCCGCAGGCTGGCATCTCGCATTTCATCGAGCACATGCTCTTCCAAGGCACTGAGCGCCGTAGCTCCCGGGACATTGCCGTTGCCATCGACTCCATGGGCGGGCAACTCGATGCCTTCACGACGAAGGAAAGCGCCTGCTACTACGCCAACGTCCTTGACGTACATCTCCCAGACGTGCTCGATCTGCTTTCGGACATCGTGTTGTATCCGCGCTTCAGCGCGGAGGAATTGGAGCGTGAGCGCGGAGTCATTCTAGAAGAGCTGGCATCGGTGGAAGACTCGCCCGAGGAGATCTTGTACGAGGGATTCGTGTCATCTCTGTGGGCAGGACACCCACTCGGTACCCCCATTCTCGGATACCGAAAGACGATTGAGAGCTTCCAGCGTCAGGATCTCGCCAGCTACTTCGAGCGAGCCTACGACCCGGCGAACCTGGTCATCTCCGCGGCTGGACGCCTCGATCACAATGCAGTTGCGGACCAGGTCGAAGAGCTCTTTGGGGCGCTGAGTAACAACACAGAGCCGGTACCCGTCAGTGCCCCCGAAGCCCACCAGCACTTCCACATTCTCGGGCGTGAGGAGCTCGAGCAGGTTCACGTAGGTATCGGTGCGCCTGCTCTGGCTGCCACCGACGACGAGCGCTACGTTGCCGCTCTGCTGAATGACCTTCTCGGGGGGAGCGTCTCCTCGAGATTGTTCCAGAGTATTCGTGAAGAGCATGGGCTGGCCTACGCGGTGTATTCCTCGGTGGTGACCTACAGCGATGCCGGGTACCTGTGGATTTACCTGGCGACGCGTCCTGATGCAGCTCAAATGGCCATCGAGCTAGTCCTCGAGGAGCTCGGGGTCTTGTGTGAGATACCCGTGCCCAGCGAAGAGCTGGCACGTATGAAGGAGCACTTGAAGGGGAGCTTCATGCTTGGCCTCGAGAGCACCGCTGGCCGGATGAGCAGCCTTGCGCAGCAGGAAATCTACTTCGGGACGAGATTCGATATGGATCGAATCCTCGCCGGTATCGATGAGGTCGACGCAGAGCACGTGCAGCACTTGGCGAGGCGATTACTTGCCGACGAGGCCCTCTGTATCGACGTAATCGCCCACCGGCCGGTTGCGAGCACTCTCCGGCAGCATTACGCCGAAGGAATCTCACTACCTGGGGGCGGCCGCTTGACGCCCTCGGAGAAGGGGCCTACGCTCGATTTGTCGGGTTGATCGGGTTGTCTCGGGTTACACATACCTCATCATTCAACAGATAAGAGTGGCACTATCCTGAGCCATGATTGATCGCTATACGCGCCCAGAGATGGGCCAGATTTGGGATCCTGCGGCACAGTATGCTTCCTGGCTCGAGGTCGAGCTCGCGGCCGCCGAGGCGATGGCCGAGCTCGGCACGATCCCCCAGGAGGTGTTGCCCGAGTTACGTCAGGCACGGCCTCCCGACCCGGACAGGGTTGAGGAAATCGAATCTCGCACCGGCCACGATGTCATCGCGTTTCTCGAGGCGATGGAAGAGCAGATTGGTCCCTCGGCCCGCTACCTACACCTGGGGTTGACGTCCTCGGACGTCCTCGACACCTCGCTGGCTTTGCGATGCGTCAAGGCCTCGGGGCTGTTGCTCGCAGGCTGCGATCGTCTTGTCGACCTGTTCAAGCAGCGCGCGATCGAATTCCATGATCAGCCCATGGTCGGACGAACGCACGGCATCCACGCCGAGCCTATTACCCTGGGTGTGAAGTTTCTGCGCTACTACGAGGAGTTCGTCAGGGCACGTGAGCGGCTGGAGCGGGCGCGCGAGATCATCAGGTTCGGGCAAACGTCGGGAGCTGTGGGGGTCTATGGCACCGTGGATCCGCGCGTCGAGGAGCTCGTTTGTGAGAAGCTCGATCTTGAGGTGGAGCCCGTGGCATCACAGGTCGTTCCGCGTGACCGGCACGCCGAATTCCTCAGCCACATCGCCATCGTCGCTGCGTCCGTCGAGAACGTTGCCCTGGAGATCCGTGGCCTACAGCGCACCGAGGTCCGGGAAATCGAGGAACCCTTCCGCAAGGGGCAGAAGGGGTCGTCGGTCATGCCGCACAAACGCAACCCGATCAAGTGCGAGAACTTGGTGGGACTGGCTCGGCTGGTGCGCGCCTACGCGATTACTGGCTTCGAGAATGTGGCCTTGTGGCACGAGCGCGACATCTCACATTCGTCGGTAGAACGTGTGGCTATTTCTGACGCCTGCATTCTGCTGGATTTCATGATGCATCGCCTGCACCGCGTGATCGCTGGTCTTCACATCTATCCCGAGGCAATGGCCCGCAACCTCGAGCTGACCAATGGCCTGGTATTCTCGAGCCGCGTCTTGGAGATGATGATGGAGGCCGGGGCAGCCCGTACCGACGCTTATCGCATCGTGCAAAGGGCATCAATGCAGTGCTGGTCCACCCGCGAGCCCCTCAAAGAGGTGCTCTTGGCTGACGCCCAGGTGCGCGCTCTCTTGGACGAGGCCGACCTGGATCGCGCCTTCGACATGGGTGACACTCTGGCGCGCGTGGGGAAGATCTTCGCCCGTGTCCTCGGCGACTCTTATCGTGAGTCACATGCTGCCGAGGATTCCGGGGCGAACGGAGGGTAAATACCATGAAAGGACGTGTCCTCGTGATTCCCCGTCCGGAGACGCCCAACCCCGACGGCGAGAGCCTGGTCAAGACTCTCGAAGATGGCGGGTTGGACGGTGTGGTCTCGATGCGGCTGGGGAAAGTCTTCGATATCGAGGTAAGCACTGCGGATCCAGCTGCGGCGAGAGCCCTGATTACCAAGATGGCCAGCGAGCATTTGGCCGATTCGGAAACCGAGGGGGTGGAGATTCTCGTGCCGGGCACGGGTCCCGAGGCTTATGGGGTCGTGGCCGTCCAAGATCGTCGCCAAGGGGAGCGTCGAGTGCAGGAGCGGCGTGACAGAATTGACCGTCGCTCAGGCAGAGACCGGCGCCTCGACAAACTCGAGGCCGAGGAGTTCGCTGACAACCGTCGCACTGGATCTGATCGGCGCGCCCAATTCGACCGACGCGAAGGCGCCGATCGCCGCGCCGGCGTTGACCGACGAGCAGGGATGGAGCGGCGCAGCGGTGATGAGCGCCGGACCGATGACGCGGGAGACTACTCCGGCCCCGAACGCCGCAATTGGATTCGGCGTCGGGCCGATCAATGACCTGGAGTCCTCGAGACTCCCGGCGGTAGGCATCTGGAGGGCAGGGCGTGGCAAGGGGTTTGAAGCACGCGTGTGGTGTCTTCGGCATCCTCGGACATCCAGAGGCAGCGCGCATGGCCTATCTGGGGCTCTACGCGCTGCAGCACCGAGGGCAAGAGAGTGCCGGCATCGCCACCACTGATCTCGGCGCGATGTTCGTGGAGCGCGACATGGGGTACGTCGCGGATGTTTTTACCGAAGAGCGTCTTGACCATCTTCCCGGCCGCACCGCCATTGGCCACGTGCGCTACTCGACTGCAGGTGGTAGCAGCCTGCGAAATGCCCAGCCGGTGCGGATCGAAAGCCGCAACGGCTCCATTGCGCTTGGCCACAACGGTAACTTGGTGAACGCCGACGCGATTCGAGGGAAGCTCGAAAAGGCGGGGGCGGTTTTCACGACAAGCAGCGATACCGAGGTCGTCCTGCACCTGTTCGCGCACAGTGAGTGCAACGACGCGCTCGATGCTCTCGTGGATGCTCTCGGTCGAGTTGTCGGCGCCTTCTCGATCACCGCCCTGTCGAACGAATGGCTGATCGGTGCCCGCGATCCACTGGGATTCCGGCCACTGTCGATCGGCTACCTGGATGGCGCCTGGCTGCTGACCTCCGAGACCTGTGCCTTCGATCTGATGGGGGCGCGCTACATACGCGATGTTCAGCCAGGCGAGATCGTTGCCTTCCATGAAGAAGCGGTTGGCAACGAGGAGACACTTGCCGCTGTGGCTGCGGGGAATGGTGTCTGGGGCCCCGGATTCAGGTCACTTCGACCCTGGCACCCGCGCGAGCCGCAACACTGTATTTTCGAGCACGTCTACTTCGCCCGTCCCGACAGCGTGTTGTATGGCGCCGGAGTTCAGGAGGCGCGCCAGCAGATGGGGCGCACCTTGGCCCAGGAGGCGCCGGCTGACGCCGATCTCGTGATTCCTGTTCCCGACGGCGGCATCTATGCCGCGCAGGGGTATGCGAAGGAGGCGGGATTGCCCTTCGAGCTGGGCCTGATCCGTAACCACTATGTTGGCCGCACCTTCATCGAGCCGAGACAAGCGATTCGCCACTTCGGCGTGAAGGTGAAGCTCAACGCGGTGCGCGGCCTGATCGAGGGGAGGCGGGTCGTCCTCGTCGACGACTCGATTGTGCGTGGCACCACGAGTGGGAAGATCGTAGAGCTGATTCGCGGTGCCGGCGCTGCCGCGGTCCACTGGCGTGTTTCATCACCACCCTACGTTTCGCCCTGCTACTACGGCATTGATACGCCGCGGCGGGAGGAGCTGGTGGGAGCCAATCACTCGATTCAGGAAATCTGCGACCTGATTGGCGCTGACTCTTTGGCCTATCTCTCGTTGGAAGGGCTGCAGCGCTCGGTGCCGAGCGGAAATGAGAACTACTGTTCTGCCTGTTTTACGGCCGAGTACCCGACCCCTCTAGGCGATGAGCTCGAGCACCAGATGGAGCTGTTCACGCCGGTCGGGGCCGGTCCCGCTGCCAGTGGCAAGGCCACGAGGAGGCCATGATGCAATCGGATGATCCAGGTCCGCCTGAGGACTCCGGGGCACCCCAGGAGGGCGCCAAGCCATCGATTAGCTACCGCGATGCAGGCGTCGACCGAGAGGCCGCCGCTGCCGCGAAGCGTCGTATCGCCGACCTAGTCGAGAGCACTCGTACCGCCGACGTATTGAGTGAGATCGGTACCTTCGGCGGGGGGTTTCGGGTCGGAATCGGTGACTCTGAAGCCATTCTGGTGTCATCCGCCGATGGTGTTGGCACCAAGCTCAAGGTCGCAGTGATGACCGGCGTGCACGATACCGTCGGGTACGACATCGTGGCCCACTGCGCCGACGATATCCTCACTCAGGGCGCGCTGCCTCTGTTCTTCCTCGACTACCTGGCCCTCGGCCACATGGATGAGGACGTCGTCGAGGCGGTGTTGCGAGGTGTCGCGAGCGGCTGCCGGGATGTGGGCGCCGCGTTGATCGGTGGCGAGACCGCCGAAATGCCGGACCTCTACGCTCCCGGTGAGTATGACCTGGCGGGCTTCATCGTTGGGCGGACAATCCGCGACACTTTTCTCGATGGATCCGCCATCCGCCCGGGCGACACGCTGCTCGGCCTGGCGTCCAACGGCATGCACACGAACGGCTATTCCCTGGCTCGAAAGATCCTCTTCGATCACCACGGCCTCGAGGCTACTCATCCGATGCCTGAATGGGGTCTCACCGTTGGGGAGGAGCTACTGCGGCCGCATCGCGCCTACGTTCAGCCACTGCGTGGCCCGCTAGAGCGCGGCGCAGTGCATGGGCTAGCCCACATTACTGGCGGTGGGATCCCCGAGAACGTCCCACGCATGATGCCCGATGGCTGTGGCGCCGTCATCAATCCGCAGGCCTGGGAGGTGCCGCCGGTCTTCCAAACGCTACAGGACCTCGGCGGCGTGTCGGACGACGAGATGTGGAAGACATTCAATATGGGTGTCGGTATGGTGGTCGCGGTGCCACGCGAGAATGCCGAAGCGCTGTTGCAGGAGATCGAGGCAGCGGGCGAAGTGGTGTACGCGATTGGCGCCGTGGC
>CALAKE010000493.1 GCA_937922775.1 uncultured bacterium
TGGATCAGCATCAACTCGGGGGAAAGAGGTGTAGGCGAGGGCACCGTGAGCTTCACGGTCCAGGCCAATCGCACCGGCCGCCAGCGAGCTGGAACGCTGATCATCGCGGGCCAGGTCTTTACCGTATTCGACTGGTTACGAGAAGAAGACTACTGAGCCTCGTCCCTGGGCAGTGGCATCTCGATATGGGAACGGGGTAGCTTGCAGTGCCGAGTTGGAGGTTGTGACCAAGAGCCGATGCTTAATCTGCAAGGAGCCATTCAATGGAGATCAAGATCGAGCACCGTCCTTCCTATGCCCTGGGTGTCGTAGACCTTGCCGCCGGCGAGGAGATTCGCGCTGAGACCGGGGCCATGGTGTCGATGACATCCAACATGGAAGTAGTGAGCGGCTTGCAGGGCGGTCTGCTGCAGTCGGCAATGCGAAAGGTGTTGGGTGGCGAGTCGTTCTTCTTGAATACGTTCACAGCGAGCGGCGCTCCGGGTCAGGTGACGCTGGCGCCGAGCCTGCCCGGGGACATTACCGACGTGGAGGTGCGCGGCGACTTGTTCGTGCAGTCCGGGTCTTTCCTCGCCGGTGATGCCGCAGTCGACATCGACATCAAATGGGGTGGGGCCAAGACCTTCTTCTCGTCGGAGGGCCTCTTTCTTTTACACCTCAAGGGGCAAGGCAAGGTGCTGCTGAGCTCGTTCGGCGCGATCCATCGCATCCCCCTCGACGGCGACAGCATGATCGTCGACACCGGCCACGTCGTCGCATTCGATTCCAACCTCCATTATCGGGTCAAGAAAGTCTCGGGCATGTTCACCTCCCTGATCAGCGGTGAAGGGCTCGTGTGCGAGTTCTCGGGTAGAGGCGAGTTATGGCTGCAAACTCGCTCCAATCAGGCATTCCTCGATTGGCTGCTGCCGCGGCTGCCTACCGCACACACGAGCTCAGGCGGGCGCGGGGACATCGGCGGTATCATCGGCAACGTGCTACGCGGAGAGTAGCCGAGCGAGGAGCAGCTACGCGGAGAGTGGCTGGGCGGAGAGTAGCCACACGGGTAGAATCAAACACATGCTCGGAATGCGTTGCAGGGTTCTCAGATGGACGAGCGCCGCTATCGTTCTTGCGCTGGCGATCTCATGTGGCGGCGACAACGGTCCGACCGCTCCCGATGGCCCCGTAGGTGGACAGACATACACTCTCAGCGGCGTCGTCACGAGCGAAAGCTCGGGGGAGGCGCTGCGGGGAGCCCATGTCGAGGTCATCGACGGCCGGCACGCCGGCAAGTCCGCCGACACGAACAACAGTGGCCGCTACAGCATCTCCGGTCTGAATGGAGGCATGTCAGTACGCGCCTCGAAGGACGGCTACGAGACCTCTCCGAGTAGAGGCGTCACCGTGACCTCCGATACCACTCTCGACATCGCCCTGGAGGATTTCGATGGAGGCGCCGAAGGCATTGTGACCGACATCATCAGCGGCGCGAGGGTTTCCGGTATCGATGTGTCGATCCCCGGCCAGGGCTCGGTGCAGACTTCTGGCAATGGCAGGTTCTCCCTGCCCGTCTCGCAGGCAGGCACCTTTCCTTTGCGCGCTGGGGGCGGCAGCTACCTCAGGCGTGAGACTTATGTCTCCGTCAACAGCTTTTCCGAGGTCGATCTCGAGCTCATTCCCGACGGCATGGGCTTCGACCTGAGCTTCTTCGATCACGTATTTCGCTGGAATGGGGCGAATCCCACCAGCCGGTGGACCGATGAGCCGACCTTCGAAATCTGGACGCGTAGGTTCAGGTGTGAGGAAGGAGGCGCAGACGAGGCTTGCCGGAGGTTGGTCGCCACTGACGACAATGCATCGGCTACCTTTATCAGTAACGCGGAGAGCGTCATCAACAACGATCTCAGGCCGCTCACGGGTGGTTTTGTACGTGGCAACGACGTTCGGCGGAGAGGCCACGATCCCGGCACGGTGGTCGCGGCGGGCCAGATGTTCAGCCCAAATGTCATCGTCATCGTACTGGTGCAAAACAGTCGCACTACGAAGTCATGGGCTGGTTGGCAAACGACCGGTAGCAACGGCATCTACTCGGGGCGCGTGCAAATCAACACCAGGCACCTGAACTCGCTATGCATCATGAGCCACGAAATCGCCCACACGCTCGGCTATCACCACCCCGATGGTCAGTACAACGTACCGAAACCGTCGGTGATGAGGTGTGACGGCCCGACTGCCGATGACCGCCTACACGGCCGCATCCTCTACCTGCGTCCACCCGGTAGCAGGACTCCCGACAAGGATCCGGATTGGTACACAGCCAACACGAGCATGGCCACTGCTATGCGCGGGCCGATAGGCGGCCTGACCACACACGAAGCTCATTGACCGGAGGGACGCGTGGGAATACGAATCAGGCTTCCTGGAGTTGCTTTGGTGGCAGTCGGGATCCTCGGCATCCTTTTCCTGGTCTTCTACCGTCAGGAGTGGACCTGGGTGCAGATGGGGGTCATGGCTGTTGTCGTCGTGGCTGGTGTGTTGCGAAGCATGAAAGGGAGCTAGAGCGGCCTTTCCGCACCCTCGCGACGAAAAACGTTGAGAAATGCGGGGGCTAGAGCGGCAGCATCGTGCCGATGCCGGCCTCGACTGCCGCACGGTAGACCCTGATGGCCGTGGCCATGTCGGCCAGAGCCAGGCCGAGGCTGCAGCAGATGATCCGTTCCTCGGGATTCTCGCGCCCACTGCGCTTTCCACAGATGATCTCGCCTAGGTCCGCGTGCAAGGGCGGGATGTTCTGGAAGTAGCCGGCCTGCCGGTAGTAGGAGAGCTGCTCTCGTCCATCGGTGCAGAACTTGTCGGCTTCGGCCAGCGCGTCGGCATGCCAGTAAGAGTCGAAATCGAGCGGGCAGGCGAAGGCACCTGGTTCCAACCAGCCGGCCGGTATCGTGGCGTGTGGCACTCGCAGAATGGGGCCGGCGGTGACCACGATGTCACATTCCCGAACGGCCTCCCGGGGACGGTCGACGATCGTTACGGCAAGTCCGAGATCGGCGCGAATTGCCTTCGCGTAGTCGTCCGCGGCCTGTGGGTCGATGTCGTAGGCACGGACCTCCTCGATCGAGAACAGCTCGGTGAGCGCGTGCACATTGGTTCGCCCCTGCACGCCGCAACCGAGGATTCCTACCCGGGAGGACTCGGGTCGAGCCAAGTGTTTGGCGGCAACCGCGGTAGCGGCGCCGGTCCGCGCGGCAGTAATCCAGGTGCAGTCCATCACGCAGAGCGGAATGCCGGTTTCCGGATCGTTGAGGATCAGCAATCCGCTGATATAGGGCAGGCCACGTTCCTGGTTCTGAGGGAATCCACTCACCCACTTGACGCCGGCGGAGCCGATCGCCGGGATATAGGCCGGCATGGCATGGATGAAGGCATCGGGTAGGGGATGGATTCCCGGCTTCGGAGGCATTTCCACGCGTCCCTCACCGTTCTCTCTCAGCGCGCGCTCGAGGGCATCGATGATCTCGCTCATCGCCAGCCCGACGGCGGCGACATCGCTCTGACTCAGGTAGAGGAAGTTGGTTTGGTACATGCCTGAACTCCGATTCTTCCCTCGCCTTCGCCGGTCACCCTGCCGATGATGGTTGCATCCTCGATTCCGGCCTTCCGCAGGGCCACCACCAGGCCTTCGCTCCGCCTCTCAGGCAGGCTGATCAGCAAGCCTCCCGAGGTTTGCGAGTCGCACAGAAGAAGTCGTTCGACCTCGGAAACCTCGGTGTTCCAGTCGACGCTGGGAGCTACATGATCGAGGTTGTCGCGGGTGCCGCCCGGGACAATCCCCGCAGTGGCCCACTCGAGGGCCTCTTCGAGCATAGGCACTGATCCGGCCCATATCTCGGCATCGACGCCGCTCGCTGCGGTCATTTCTCGCAGGTGTCCGAGGAGTCCGAAGCCGGTGACGTCGGTGCACGCGTTAACCGGGAAATCGGCCATAGTCTCCGCCGCGTCCTTGTTGAGGCTAGCCATCACGGCGGTACTTCGCGCGATGCCCTCGGGACTCGCGGCACCTCGCTTGGCGGCGGTGGACATGATGCCGACCCCGATCGGCTTGGTCAGGACCAAGGCATCGCCGGGCTCGCAGCCACTGTTCGTGAGAATCTCGGACGGGTGCACGATGCCGGTCACCGCCATGCCGAACTTCGGCTCGGTGTCCTCGACGGAGTGCCCACCGACGATAGGAATGCCGGCCTCAAGAGCCTTGTCGCTCGCACCGGCGAGAATCTGCTCAAGCACCTCGTCCGGCAATCGGCCCGACGGGAAACCCACCAAGTTCAGCGCGAAGAGTGGCTTGGCGCCCATCGCGTAGACATCGCTCATTGCATTGGCTGCGGCGATGGCGCCGAAATCGTACGGGTCGTCGACTATCGGTGTGAAGAAATCGACAGTCACCACGATGGCCAGGTCGGGCGCCACCCAATAGACAGCGGCGTCATCCGAGGTCTCCGTGCCTACGAGCAGGGCAGGGTCCTCGAGCTGTGGAACCTGGGCGAGGATCTTCTCGAGCGTCTGAGGGCGAATCTTGCAGGCGCAGCCGAGGCCGTGGGTGAAATGGGTCAGCTTGATGTCGCCTTTGGTGTACACCTGTGCCGACTCGCCGTCAGCAGCAGTCGCTCCGTGCAGTCGTGCCACGACCCCGGAGATGCTCTCGGCGGCCCGATCGACTTCTTCGGCGGTGGTCTCGCGCCCCGTGCTGAGCCGAATCGTTCCCATCGCGACGTGCTCGGGGATGCCCATCGCCGCGAGCACGGGAGATATGTCGACCTGATCGGCGTGGCAGGCCGCGCCCGCCGATGCGGCGACGTCCATGAGCTCATCGAGAACGGTGTTGGCTTCCACGCCGGGGAAGGAGACGCTCAGCGTGTTGGGCAGGCGCTGCTCGGGATGGCCGTTGACCACCATGTCGGCAATTCGATCGGAGAGCGCTGTCTCCAAACGATCGCGCATATCTCCCATGTGGCTCGAGTTGCGGTGAAAGTCCCGGGCTGCAATCTCTGCGGCCTTTCCCAGGCCGACGATCTCGAGGACAT
>CALAKE010000494.1 GCA_937922775.1 uncultured bacterium
GTACTTCGCTCGCGTCTCTACTGCTGGAACAGCTTCTCGAGAACGTTGCCCAGCTCCATGTTCTTCTCGAACAGAAGCAGGGGAATGCCCTCGGTGTCCGCGATAATCGAGAATCGGTTGTCCTCGTTGCCATCCGCACGCACGATCAGGATGTCGGAGCGAGGGCACACGAGGTCGATTGACTGCTCGTCAGAAGTATCACCCTCGGCTGCGCCCTGAGCGCGCCGATCCATACCTTCGATGTGGGAGCCGATAATTGTGATCCCTTGCTTTTCGGCCTCGTCGATGAGCGCCTCAGTGCGTGCGAGCTCATCATCGATGGAGATTCCCGCGGCTCCCATTCCCTTGAGGCTTGCGCCGGTCACGATGATCAGCGTCTTGACGGGATTCCCGGCCTGCTGACGGGCCACCAGGTCTTCTGCCGTAGCGAGCTCCTTGAACTCGTGGTCGAGCTCCAGTCTCTTCAGGAAGAACTCGATACGCACCGGGCCGGGGCTCTGCCCACACGATGTGACCAGCACCGGCAGCTCCGCGCTGGCCTCCTGAGCCGCGGCTGGAGCCGGCACGAGGACTACGGTCAGCGCGAGGCAAAGGACGAAAATCGGGGCGGCGAGGGTCAACGTGCGCTTCATGATGCTTTCCTCCCTGGGAGTCGCAGTGCCGCTGGAAATCGATCTACCGCAAAGCGGACCTGTGGGTCCATTTATACAGCATTTTGCTTCCGGTTCCCACCTGACGGAGGCGCTTCTCTCTTCTCGCCGAAGGTGCCGAGCGCAGTAAAGGCGAGGCGGCAGGCCGGAGCGTCCAGCGGCTCAGGTCACTTTCCGCGCAGGTACGCGTCGTCGCCGCTCAGCCAGTCCTCGCGAATCGGGCTGAAGATATCGAGATCGACGGTGTCCTCCAATGCCTCGGCGGCATGCACGACGTTGGAGGGAATCACCAGTACCTCGCCCTTGGTCACGTCCTTGGTGCTGCCGTCCTCGAAGGTGAACCTGATGGCGCCTTCCATTACATAGGCGATCTGCTCGCTCTCATGGCTGTGCGCGGGGACGACTGCCCCCTTCTCGAGCTCGACGATGACTGTCATGACCTTCTCGCCGGTCACCATGCGACGGGTGATGGTCGGGGACAAGTGCTCCAGCTCCACGTCTTTCCATGCGATGTGTTGCACCATGCGATTCTCCTCGGATCAGATGCTCAGAGATGAGCGTTCATGTTTCACGGTCCGGAGATTGGCAGCGCTACGGCTCGGCAGATCCGCGGAGGGGCGATCTGCGACCCATGAATACCGCCACGGCCAAGGCGACAAGGTACCCCGTGGCGATCAGCCAGAGTCTGAGACCACCCGGCTGCTGTGCGTCGAACATCTTCGTTTCTCCGGGCAAGGGCAAGGGTACAGGATCCCAGGGGATGCCATACCGTGAGGCCAGCCCGCGAATGTTGAGGAGGTGGATGACCGGCACGCCTCGGGCCGCCATCTCGAAGACCATGCCGCGCTGCCTCTCCGGCGGCAGGTCGATGTCCACATTCAGCCCCGGCTCGAGATCGAGAATTACGGGGCTTGTTCCGAGGTTGGCGTCGGAGCCGCCGATGTTGATGAACACCGCAGGGGCGCCATAGATCTCCATCCGGGCAGCGACGTTGCGTCGGAGCTCGGGCTCGTGGATGAAATGGATGCCGCTCTCCTCGATTTGGACGATGAGGCTCTGTCGAGTCTCTTCTTCGAGCTCACCGGCGATATCGTCGCCTCCCCCCAGCGACACTGCCTCTGCTGCCACGGTGAGGCCGGTCTCTCGCCGCAGGAACCGGTAGAGGTCGAGCATGTTGAAGTCGACGTCGGTAGCGCCATGAGAGGACGCGCCGAGCGAGAAGATGACGACCGGTTGTAGCTCCAGTGATCTGGCCGCAGAGAGGGAAGCGATGAGCAGCGCCGGAAAAGACCCGGAGGCACCGATGGCGATCCGGTCTCCTGTCTCGACGCCGGCCTTCTGTAACAGGTGTACGAGCAGGGCCGCCATGTCGGGGTTGGTGGTCGTCCGCTTGGCCTCCAAATGCCCGACGGTAGTGAAGAGGGGAGAGAGCTTCGGCCCGATCAGGCCCGTGCGGTTCGGATCGAGGCCTTCGTCGATCGACTGCCCCGTGGTCACTCCCAACAGCTCTCGATAGTCGCCTACCGCGGAGATCGCGTCACTCATGAGTCGGGCCGCCGCCGCCATCTCTGGTGTTTGCGGCAGCTCGCGCTCGGGCGCCGACACTCGCACCAGCAGAAACGCTGCGAGGCTGATGATCCCGGCAGCGACTATCGTACGGTTCATCCGGAGCGTTGTGGCCATCCCATAGCTATGAAGCAGATAGCGCCGGCGCGCAAGCGGGGTTGACCATTTCCCAAGAGGTTCCATGCGATTGCCAATAGCTTTCCCTGCGGCGCTGAGTGGCTTCCAACCAGCTGCTAGAGTAGGCCCGCAACGGGAGAGCAATCATGCAAAAATCACGGATCCTTCTCATCATCGTCATCGCGGCCTTTGTCATCGCGGCGTTTGTGGCCATCATTTACAACAGCATGGATCTGCAGGCATTCACTGTCGAGAGTTGCATCACCTACAACGGCAGAACGGGATGCGGCATAGCGGCCGGGGCAACGCGCGAGGAGGCCCTCGGCTCGGCCGCGACCATCGCCTGCTCGGGGTTGTCCAGCGGCATGACCGAAAGCATCGAGTGCAGCCGCACGGAGCCCGACTCCATTCGCTGGATAGATGAGTAGCCATCCTGCGCCTGCTGCCCGGGTGAGCTCGCGAAATCGCTTTGTGGCTCGCCTCGGTCGGGTAGCGCGGGGGCTGGTTGAGTCGCGCCGCGCCTAGT
>CALAKE010000495.1 GCA_937922775.1 uncultured bacterium
TCTGGCACCCCGGACGGCTCCTTCGCAGCGCCCGAGGCTTTAGCTGCGCCGGTCTCGGGCCGCCACAGCGACACCGCAACGATGAGGGCGCCAATCACCAAGGCCGCCAGCCACATTTGGTCCAGGAACGCGAACCCCGGCGTCACCATCTTGACGACGATGGTGACAGGGAGTGTCACAGCCATGCCCAAAGCCGCCGCGGAGGCAGTCGCCCGGCGCCAGAAAAGTCCCGCAAGGAAGACCACAGCGACTCCCGGTGTAATGAGCCCCCAAAACTCTTGGATGTAGCTGAAGACACGCTCGAAACGAGTCAGAAAAGGCGCCCATCCGGCAGCCACCAGCAGAAACGCCACTGTGCTCCAGCGCCCCACCAGAATCAGGTGGCGCTGGGAAGCGTCGGGGCGCAGACGCCGCTGGTAGATGTCGATGGTAAAGATCGTGGCCGAGGAGTTGAGCATCGAATCGAGGCTCGACATGATCGCGGCCACGAGCGCCGCGAACATCAGGCCTGTCAAGCCGGCCGGCAGGAGACGCACCAGCAGCATCGGATAGGCCATATCCGAACGTTCCAGCTCACCTGCGTACAGAACCGAGGCAATGATTCCCGGAATCACGACAATGAATGGAATGACCAGCTTGATGTACGCCGCGAAGACCACGCCGTACTGGCCTTGCGACAGGTTGCGGGCCGCAAGTGTCCGCTGCGTGATGAACTGGTTACAGCCCCAGTAGAAGATGTTCGCGATCCAAAGCCCACCGAAAAAGATGGCGAACCAGGGCAGTTCCGGGTGGTCGAGGGGCAGAACCGTGTGAAACTTGTCCCCTGCCTGCTCCATCAGAGAATCCCAGCCGCCAACGGCCCGCAGGCCCAACACCGTGGTTACCAACCCGCCAACGAGCAGCATCGAGCCCTGGATCAGGTCTGACCAGACAACCGCCTTCAAGCCGCCATACGCCGTGTAGGCGCCGGCAAACACCGCGAGAATGACGATGCCCCAGCCGAGCGGCAAATCGAATATCGTCTGCAACGCGAGGCCACCCGAATACAGCACCGTTGCCATCGCCACGAAGACATAGGCCAGTAGCATGTAGATCGCCAGCCAACCACGCGAGCGGCCGTCAAACCGCTCTTCGAGGTATTGAGGCATCGTGCTGATGTTGCGCTCCAGCAACTTCGGCAGGAACCAACGCGCCACGATGACCAGCGTGATCGCCGACATCCATTCGTAGGAGGCAATCGCCAAGCCGAAGTCGACACCCGACCCCGCCTGGCCGACGATTTGCTCAGTCGAGATGTTGCTGGCGATCAGGCTGATGCCGATCAGCCACCAGGGCAGGTTTCGGCCCGCCAGGAAGTAGTCTGCAGCTTCGCGCTCGCGCCTCGACACAATGACCGCCACGAGCACGACAACGACGAAATAGCTGAGGAATACCAGAGTATCGAGAGTTGTGAAGTTCACAGAGACGATTGCTCCCGGTGTCGGTTCATTCTCGGTCGATGCGAGCGTGTCTGCGATGCGCAAGTTGCCATCTCGTGTGCCCTTTGTCGAGCGTTGTGGTTGGATTCTCGCCAGATCATCCTCGAGGCGACGTTACCGAGCGTGCAGTTTCTGCGTTGCGCGGACGTTTGCCGCTCATTCTGCAGTGTTGTCCCCCGTGCCCAACTGACCTAATCTCAAGCGGTCATGTACCCACCAACGACGCCGGAACAGCACTTCGCCAGCCCCCGCTTGCGGGCACTCCGTGCCGAGTTTGTGCGGCACTTCGGCGATTCTGCAGGCACTCGCCTCGTGCGTGCTCCGGGTCGCGTGAACCTCATAGGCGATCACACTGACTACAATGGCCTGCCGGTGTTCCCCATGGCCATCCAACGGGACATGGCGATTTTGTTTCGCCTACGATTCGACGGGGAGATCCGCCTTCACAACACTGATCCACACTTCGCCCCTCGCAGGTTCCATCTCGGGCCGGAGATTGCACCCGAGGCCCAGGGGGACTGGGGCAACTATCTGAGGGCCGCCGGCCAAGCCATCTTCAGAGCGCACGGCTCCTTGCTCGGAATCGACGGGGTCGTGAGCGGAGATGTGCCTGTGGCCTCCGGGCTGAGCTCATCCTCCGCGTTGGTCGTGGCATGCGGGCTGGCCCTGGTCGTCGCGAACGATATCAAGACGTCGTCAGAAGAGTTGGCTGTTCTCTTGGCCGAGGGGGAGCGCTACGTTGGCGCGGAAATCGGCGGCATGGACCAGGCGATATCTCTTGGCGGCCAGCGGAATGCCGCGTTCAGAATCGACTTCAATCCCTTGCGCCTCCAGCGCACTCCAGTGCCCCCCGACTGGACCTTCATCGTCGCATCGAGTCTGGTCAGAGCCCCGAAGTCCGGTTCGGCACGCAATGTGTACAACGCGCGCACGCGGGAGTGCAGGGAGGCACTCGATGCCTTCCTCGATCACCCGAAGGTGCCCGGTGAAATCGATGGCTACGAGGCACTGGTAGGCACACTTTCCCTGGGGGAGATCCTCGCCGTGGCCGTACAGGCCCTGCAGAATCCGCTGCTGAAGCGTCTGCGCCACACCGTCACCGAGGCAGCGCGCGTGGCGGACGCACGTGCGGCCATGCTGCGAGACGACCCGGAGACCTTTGGTCAACTCATGACGTCATCGCATCGTAGCCTGCGGGACGACTACGATGTGAGTTGCCCGGAGCTCGACGAGCTGGTGGAGATCTCTCTGGATAGTGGAGCCTACGGCGCTCGCCTCACGGGAGCCGGACTGGGTGGCTGCGCGGTGGCTCTGTGTCGTAGCGATTCCGTCGAGCCGGTCCTGGCGGCCCTGCGCCGGCACTACTACGAGGGCAGGACGTACGAGGGAGCCCTCGACGACCACCTGCTCGCTGCTCAGCCCTCGGACGGAGCCTCTCTCGTAGAGCTCGAGCCCTGAACCTCGTCGTCCGGGATTACCTCACGTACACAACGATAGCCGTGCCGGGGATTCCCCCAGGTCTTGGGCTGGTCGTGAACTGCCCCGTTGTAGCTCACGTAGTAGGCCCCACCCTCTTCAGCCGCCTCATCTGCGGTCCATAAATAGATGGGCTCCTGATCGGGAGCCCACAGAGGCGTCTCCTTGTCGGGCTGATTCGGGCAGTCCGCCCACCCCGTTTTGCCGTTCCAGGAGCAGCCAGCGTTTTCGCCCCTGAGAACCAAGGATCGCACGACCTCCTCCGTCGTCGGCATGCGCCAGACATTCTGCGCCTCATCCAGCAATGTCAGCCCGTCCTCCGAGAGGTGGTGACAGAGACTCGTCGTGGCCATGTGCGACGTGTCCGCCGACGCATCCTCGTACCCCGGCTTCAGCCGCGCATCAATGCCGATTGGCTCAACGCCGTAGAGAGCAATGCTGTTCCATGACGGGTATCCACCCCAGGGCTGCTTCCAGTTCCACCCCGGCCCGGCCGGGGCCCAGACCAGGATCACCCCATTGCCCTCGATAAGACGGGCACTGCGGTCACCGTCATCTACTCGCTCCATCAGGTTCGGCAAGCTAAAGGCCGACACCACAATGAAGACAACAATCGGCACACCAACCACCACAACGTAGCGGAGGTTCCGCACGACCCAGTTGGCAGATGGAACCCACTCCGTACCCTTGCGATAGCGCCGGAAGCGAGCCTCGAGGAGAAAGAGGATGCCGGTGAGTACCAGCATGCCGCTGACTGGAAACATGCTCAGCAGGCCAACGAAGCTGAGCCCGCCGCGGGCGGCCGCAAGCCCCACCCACCAGACGCTAAAGGCTCCGCCCACCAGGAGGATCAGTAATCCGCCGAAAAACGGCCACGTGACCACGATCACCGACAGGAGCAAGCAGACGAGACCGGGAATCAGATAGGCGAGTGGCGCCGGGAACGGGTTGCCCCAGCCCTCGTAGTACATCTCTGCCACGCCCCAGAACATCCAGAGCGCAGTCGTGATGGTCATCAGCCCGGTGGCGACCGCACCAGGAATCCTTGATCTCATGCTCAGTGCGTGGCTACCGCCTCTACCTCACGCCACACCCGTAACAGGTTCTGGCCCCATAGCTTCGCGATGTCCTCTTCGCTATAGCCCCGGTGGACGAGCTCGGCGGTGACATTGCCTGCCTCGCTGGCATCGTTCCAGCCCTGCAGACCGCCGCCGCCATCGAAGTCGGAGCTGATGCCGACATGATCGATACCGACCAGCTCTACCGCATAGTCGATATGGTCGACGAAATCTTGAACGTTCGCTGGCGGGAAGCGCGCGTCGAGCTCCTCCATCCGCTCCTGGTACGTCGCCATCTTGGCTTCGTAATCGGCACGATCCTCGTCAGACATGGCATCGATCTCGGAGCGAGGGATACGCCGGATCCCCAGCTCTTCGCGGAGGGCCATAGTTGCCTCGCGCCGCTCCGGCTGGGCCTTCACGAAGCTGCCCAGGGCCACGATCTGCGCCACCCCGCCATTTTCTTTCATGGCCAGGAGTTGCTCGTCATCGAGGTTGCGGGCCACATCACACAGAGCACTGGTGCTCGAGTGCGAGGCGATGACGGGTGCCGTCGAAAGTCGCACGGCATCGAGCATCGACGCCTTCGAGACGTGCGAAACGTCGATCATCATGCCGAGGCGATTCATCTCCGCGATGACCTGTTCACCAAATTCGCTGATCCCGTCGTGCTCAACATCCGGGTCGTCACCGCGCGGTGTCGAGGAATCACAGATCTGATTGTGCCCGCCGTGCGACAGCGTGATGTATCGCCCACCGAGATTGTAGAACTCCTCGACGTTCCCCAGATCGGTGCCGATCGGATAGCCGTTCTCCACGCCGATGGCCGCGACCAGCTTGCCCTCACCGACAATGCGCTCGACGTCGTCGGCACGGTAGGCGATCTCGATCTCATCTGGATACATCTCTTCAGCCATACGGTGAATCGCCGCGAACTTGGACAGGGCTGACTCCTTGGCACGCGCGTACGCCTCGTCCGTGCGCTCACCTTGCCCGACATAGACAACGAAGAAGGCCATGTCGAGCCCTCCCTCGCGCATCTTCGGCAGCGTCACCTGTCGACCGTCACGCACCCCGGGGTCCACCTCCGCGGTGGCGAAGTTGCTCGGTATGTCGTCATGAGTGTCAATCGTTACCAAACGGGCGTGGAGCTCGTTCACCATCGCCTCGACCTCTTGTTCTGTCGGTTCGGCCGCCTCATCGCCGTCCTGGGCACAGGACAGCGAGACAGACGCGACGAGCAGCAGGGACGCAAAAACGACCACACGCTTACGCATTCAATCCTCCGAACTGGGGAGACGCCGGGAGTCGTTCCGGCGCTGAGCTGATCGACCGTCGCAGTCAGGCGCAAATTCAAACACACGTGTCCACATTAATCCACGCCGCAGATCCACCGAAAAGAAGCCGCTCAATGACGTTGCTACGTCACGGAAGCGCTGGCTCTACTTCCCGCCGCCGGCGTCATCATCGGTTTCCGCCGCCAAGTACTTGTCGAACCACGCGAGGATACGCTCGTGGTAGTCGCGCACCTCCTCTTCGGTGCCACGTGGCATGCCGTGGCCGCCGTTCATGTAGTTGACCCACTCCACTCTCTTCCCCAGGCGGCGAAGGGCGTAGTACATCTCCATCGCCTGGCGGGCCGGAACGTTGTGGTCCTGGTCGCCCGTCAGCAGCAGCAGGGGCGTGCTGATGCGATCGGCATACATGACGGCCGAATGAGAAATGTACTTGTCGGGCTGTTCCCACAGAGTATTGCCGATACGATCTTGGCTGTTTTCTGGGGCATGGATGTTGCGAACGCCGAGGCGAGGGCTATCGGTGTAGAAGCTCACCATGTTGACCTTGCCCGAGATGTTGATTGCCGCCTTGAAGCGCTCCGTCTGAGTAATCAAGAGATTGGCGGCGTAGCCGCCGTAGCTGGTTCCATAGACGCCCAGCCGATCCGGATCGGCGATACCCATTTCGATCAGCTTGTTGGCGGCCGCGGTTACACCTTTGACCCAGGCCTCTCCCGGGTATCCGATCTCCAGATTCACTGAAGGCTGCACCACGGCAAAGCCATGTGCAGTGAGCAAATTAGTGGTGCCGCTGAAACGCGGGTCGAAGAAAGTCTCATAGATGTGAAAGATCGTCGGCACTTTCGTGCCAGGCTCGTATCCGACCGGATAGTAAAGGACTCCCTCGAGCTCGTTGCCGTCGACGTCCAGGTAGGAGATCAGCTCCACATCCCCAAGGGAGACGTTCGCCAGCTGCGGATTGACATCAGTGAGCCTACGAAAGTCAGACGATCCCACAGCGGCTACATAGATATCGGCCGGCCGGTTTCCTTGGGCGATGTTCAAGGCGATCGTGCTGTCATCCTTCGACCATCGATAGCCAGAGTAGACACGATCGTCTTTGATGACATCACTGAGCTGCCCCGTCGCGACGTCGAGTCGCACGAAGCCGCGCTCCCATTCAGTGCGCGACGCATAGCTGAAGTAGATGCTGCCGCCGTCGCGACTCCATCCCACGACGGAATACCGAGGCGCATTGTCGTCGTCGGCGTCGATATCGATGATCTTCCTCGTATCGGCGGTCGCGTTATCGGTCAGCCAGAGACCGCTGTCGTCAGACAGAATCATCCTTTCGCCTGAATGACTCAGCCTGACGACGCTGAAGCGCGCATCCTCTTCGTCCTCCTCCTCGCCGATCTCGGCGTCATCCGGATCGGTAACAACCACGTCCGTATCTCCACCCGCACTCTCGCCCCGCTCCTCACTGTCCTCGCTGGGCAACACGGGCTCGATCTCGCGCTCTTCACCATCTGCCGTCCCCACGAGGATGTCGCCCTTCTTCGTGTAGGCGTAGGTGTGATGATCTCCTGACCAGCTCAGTCGCACGCCCT
>CALAKE010000496.1 GCA_937922775.1 uncultured bacterium
ATCCTCGAATCCGGCGAGCCGCGCACGCTCAATGACCTCTCTGCGCACCTGAAGCAGAACCCGCGCTCACGCGCGACTCGACTCCTGGTCGAGGAGGGAATGAGATCGAGCCTCACCTGTCCTCTGGTGATCAAGGAGAAGCCTGTGGGCCTCATCTTCTTCTCGAGCTCAGAAACAGGAACCTACACGCAGGAGCACTGCACTGCGGCTCAGCAGTGCAGCGCCCGGCTTACGCGTCTGGTCGAGAAGAGTCGTCTTTACGAGAATCTGGTGGAGCTCAACTGGCAGCTTGGCGTGGCACGTGACGCGCTCGAATACCAGTCGACCCACGACAATCTGACGAGGCTTTGGAGTCGCCCGGCGATCCTGAATATCACCCAACTCGAGCTCGATCGCTCTCGCCGCGAAGGGAAGCCGATCGCTGTGATGATCGTCGACATCGACCGCTTCCGCGAAATCAACGTCGCCTTTGGCCAGCAGGGTGGCGATGCCGTGCTCCGCGGGGTGGCGAATCGCTTGGCACATTCTCTGCGTTCCTATGAAGAGGTCGGCAGGTGTGGCGGGGAGGAGTTCTTGTTGACCCTCTACGCGTGCGACCGGCGCGGTGCCGAAAATGTGTCAGAGAGACTGCAGGCGCTGGTCAGCGCTGCCGCGATCGACACACCACTTGGAGAGATCCCTGTCACCATCAGTGTCGGCACAGCCGTCGTCGGACCCGGTAATACGGTCGATCTCGACACGGTGATCAGCCGGGCAGAGAGGGCTCTCGAGAAAGCGAAGAAGGACGCACCAGGAAGCAGCGTCATCGTGGATATTTGAGCGACGCGTGATCGCGTCACCTCACGTTCCTGCCTCAGTGACTCAAGGGGCCACGCCCTGAGGCGACCGTTTCGAATTACGGAGAAAACAGGACAATGATCGCAAGGGTTATGAGCAGGATGGCGACGTGTGTTCTCCTCGCTTTGATCTTGGCACTCGGTTCATGTGCATCCCAAGAGGGGGATGAGATGACACCCACGTTCGAGGCGCCCGGGACGCTCCGGGAGTTGTCTGAGGACTACGTGGGCCTGGTGCTCGCCGTTGGGCAGCATGACCCGGACTACGTCGATGCCTACTATGGCCCTGAGGAATGGGCTGCGGCAGCCGAGGCGAACCAACTCGGACTCGATACGATCAGGGAGCGTGCAGAGATTCTCGTCGCCTGGCTGCAAGCCAATCCGGTGCCCGCAGAGGAGGTGCATGACACAGACCACGGCACCGAGGCACACTCGCTCGAGATCCTCCAACTCCGCCATGAGTTCCTTCTCAAGCAACTGCAATCGCTCGTGGCGCGGGCCGACCTCCTCGATGGCGCTACCATGACGTTCGACGAGGAGTCGCAGGCTCTCTACGACGCCGTAGCCCCCGTTCATGAAGAGGCGGAGTTCCAAGCGATCCTGGACGAGCTCGAAGGTGAGTTGCCGGGAGAGGGTTCACTGCTAGGTCGCTACGAGGCATTCCAATCAGAGTTCATCATCCCGCCAGATGAGCTTGACGCGGTGTTCACGGCGGCGATCGATGCGTGCAGGTTGCGCACGCTCGAGCACATCGACCTCCCCGAGGGTGAGAGTTTCCGGGTCGAGTACGTCACGGGCAAGTCCTGGAGCGCCTACAACTGGTACCAAGGTGATTTCCAGAGCATCATCCAGGTCAACACCGACCTGCCGATATCCATTGATCGCGCCGTCGACCTGGCCTGCCACGAGGGCTACCCCGGCCATCACGTCTACAACGTGGTGAGGGAAGACCACCTCTATCGGATTCACCTCTGGCCCGAGACGACGATCTATCCGTTGTTCAGCCCCATGTCGCTGATCGCCGAGGGCAGCGCCAACTACGGTATCGAGATGGCCTTCCCTGGCGACGAAAGAGTGGACTTCGAGCGTGAGACGCTCTTTCCCCTTGCCGGGTTGGATCCGGCTCGAGCTGAGCAGTACTACAGGGTTCAGGGATTGGTCGAACGCTTGAGCTACGCGGGCAACGAGGCGGCACGGGGCTATCTCGACGGCGACATCACGGCCGGTGAGGCTATCGATTGGCTCACAACCTATGCCTTGATGTCGAGTCCGATGGCTGAGCGGCGCCTACGCTTCATCGACCAGTACCGAAGCTACGTGATCAACTACAACCTCGGCCTCGAGATGGTACGGCACTACGTGGAGATGCGCGCCAGCGAGAATCCGACCGAGGAGTTTCGCTGGGCCGTCTTTCTCGACCTCATCGCGTCGCCCCGCCTGCCATCAGGGCTGCAGATGATGCATCACTAGGATGGTGCGCCACGCTCACGACGTGGAGCTCGAACCTACGGCCCCCGCAACGAGCTCTGCCTCGCGATATTGCTCCAGCTTGTGCGGCACGGGGCTGCGAGATCCAGGCTAGAATCACCTCGACGAATTGCCCATCTCTGCTCGGTCAACAGCACCGGAGGCCGCCGCCATGAAGCAGCGTGACGCTCTCGCATTCCTCTCGTCCTTCGCTCTGATCGGATTAGTTCTTCTTCTCGCCTCGGCCTCCCTCGGCGCCGCGTCGCAAAGCATGCCCTTGCGCTTCGAGATCGAGCTGTCGCCGGCGGCCTTCGAGGGCATCGCCGAGCTCGGCCTGGAGACCCCGATTACGGGCCGCGCGTTCGTCATCGTCACCCGCGACGAGGGCCGTGAGCCACGCGCTCAGGCTCGCTATACCGGCGTTCCCCTCTGGGCCAAGGACGTCTCCGAGCTGCAGCCCGGCGCCTCCTTCGTCATCGATAGCAGCGATGCAGGCGTAATCGGCTACCCGCTCGACGACTTCTCAGAACTGCCTGTCGATGACTACTTTGTGCAAGCCTTCCTGAACGTCTATACGACCTTTCACCGTGCCGACGGCAACACCGTCCAGATGCACTTGAATTCGGGCGCGGGACAGTCGATGTTCCGGGCACCGGGGAACGCCCATAGCGCGGTGCAGAAGGTGCGGATCGACGCCGCGACAGGCGGCACCGTGAAGCTCAGTCTCAGCGAGGTCATTCCACCGATCCAGCCGCCCGGCGCGGACGGGGTCCTGCAGCAGGGCAATCCTCAGGACAGTCGCCTCGTGAAGTTCGTAAAGATCCAGAGCGAGGTGCTTTCCGAGTTTTGGGGTCACCCGATGTATATCGGCGCCAATGTATTGCTTCCCGCGAGCTACGAGAGCAGCACCGATGTCCGCTACCCGGTGGCCTACATGCAGGGCCACTTCCCCGGTAGCAGGGCGCCATTCAGCTTCCGTGAGCCCGGCACCGAGGAGACGCAGCCCCAGCGCCGCGGCGGTCGCTCGGCCGGCTTCTCCGAGCACTGGCTATCCGACGAAGCGCCACAACTCATCGGCGTCAGCTTCCGCGATGCCAATCCCTACTACGACACTTCCTACTCGGTGGACTCCGCCAACGTCGGCCCCTACGGCACCGCGCTCACCGAGGAGCTGATCCCTTACCTCGAAGAGAAGTTCCGCATGATCCCCGAGTCATGGGCGCGCGTGCTGGCGGGTGGGTCGACCGGCGGCTGGGAAGCCCTCGCCATGCAGATCTTCTACCCCGAGTATTTCGGCGGCACCTGGGGCTGGTGCCCCGACCCGGTCGACTTCAACTATCACCAGATCGCCAACATTTATGAAGACGACAACGCCTACTGGCTCGACCGCGGCTGGGTCAAGATCGAGCGCCCCAACACGCGCCGCACCGACGGCAACATCACCTCCACCATGCGTATGGAGAACCTCTTCGAGCATGTCGTCGGCCCCGATAGCCGTTCCGGCGGACAGTGGGCGATATGGGAGGCGACCTTCGGGCCGGTGGGGCCGAACGGCTTCCCCTGGCCCATCTGGGACCATGTGACGGGCGACATCGACCACGAGGTGGCCGAGTACTGGCGGGAGCACTTCGACCTCAACCACTACTTGCAGCAGAACTGGTCATCCATCGGCCCCAGCCTGCGCGGCAAGATCCACGTGGCGGTCGGCGACATGGACACCTACTACCTGGAGCAGGCCGTCTATCTGCTCGAAGAGTTCCTCGAGTCAGCCGACCCTCCGGCCGAGGCTGAGTTCCAGTATGGCCGCAAGAAGCCACACTGCTGGACCGGCTACAGCCCGGACCGCCAGCGACGCGGCGAGGACATGACCAATCAGGAGTTCCTGCAGATCATCGCCGATCACATCGCCAGAAGCGCACCGTCCGGAACCGAGATCTCGGGCTGGTACCGATAGTCGGCTCGAGCACGCGCGACTGAGGGTGGCATGCAGGGCCTGTTCAGGGGGCGTTTACCCGGATAGGGCGCGCGCAGCGCGTAGCCCCCTGA
>CALAKE010000497.1 GCA_937922775.1 uncultured bacterium
GTTGGGCATCCTGCAAGAACTTGGGGCGCGAGTCCTGCCAGTGGATCCCGTGCTCAGGAGTACTCCACCACCAGGGTTGGTGGCGCCAGCGGCGGCAGAACCCCGAGGGCGTCTGTCCTTCGCGCTTCACCCTGAGGAGATCACGCCGAAGTGCGACAACCCGACGATCGAGATCTTTGCGGCAGCGAGTCCGGTCGATGAGCTGCGCGAGGTCTTGCGGCGTTGTATGTCCGCGGGACTGCCCTGGGACCAGGTCGAGATCATCGCTACCGATCCGGTGCTCTACGGCTCGACCCTCGACTCGCTGGCGGTTCAACTCGAGGTGCAGGTCACCCATGCCGCGGGACTGCCGGTTTGGCGAACGCGAACGGGGCGCGCCGCGGCGGGCTACCTGCGCTGGATACAGGAGGACTTCCCCGCCGAGATTCCACGCGCCTTGCTGCAAATCGGTATCCTCACCGCTCCGAGCGATGGCGAGGTCGTTGTTGGCGGGGCGCGCCTGGCGCACTGCCTGCGCGGCTTGCGTATCGGCTGGGGGAGGCAGAGGTATCTCAAGCGGATCGATTTGAAGCTCGAGGGCTTGAAGGCCCCGGCGTCGCTGCGGGACGACAGATCAGCCGAGGAAATCGAAGCCAGGCGGGAGCGCCGGAAACAAGAGCTCGTGGCGCTGCGGACACTCTTTGGGGCGATCCTTGCGGCGACTCCGGAGGTACACGATCGTTTCGGCGCCACGCGTGCCAAGGTGAGCCCGGCGGCTTTGGCTGGCGGCTTGCTCACCTTCCTGGAGTTTGTTCCGGCCCGTACGGAAATCGAGATCGAGTCGCGGCGACGACTCGAGAAGCGTCTCCTTCGCGTTCAGGAGAATCTCCAGCGGGAAAGTAGCTTCGGAGCCGCAATCGCCACATTGCGCAACCACATCGAAGTGCGCGTGCCATCCCCGGCCTCGGGTGACAAGAGACAACCATGGAGCTCGGCTGGGGGACATCTCCACTTCTCCGACATCCCACACGGGGGGCTCAGTGGAAGGAATCACACGTTTGTCGTGGGCCTGCACGCTGGCAGCACCTACGACTCGGGCCGACAAGATCCTCTACTGCTCGACGGTGACCGAAGAAGGGTCGACCGCATCAACCTCGCCACGTCCGACCAGGTATTGGCTGAGCGGCGCTACGCCCTCGATGCCCTTCTGGCCAGCCTTCGAGGAAGTGTGACGCTGAGCTACTCGGCATGGGAGAGCACCGAGGGTCGCATCCTCGCGCCCTCCCCCACGCTGTTGCAGGTCTTTCGGTTGATGTCGGCGGATCCGTCCGCCGACTACAAGACGCTACACAAGACGCTGCGACCTCTCGCTGGCGCGATTCCCGCAGGTGCAGCCCGGCTCGATAGCTCCGACGTCTGGCTGGCCAACCTCAGCCACGAAGGCACTCTCTTGCCGGCCTCCGATCGTGTGCTGGAGGCCTTTCCCCACCTAGGCATGGGGCTGCGAGCAGAGAGGCTGCGTGAGTCGGATGTGATGACATCACACCGGGGGGCCATCGCACCGCGACCTGAGGTTCTCGACCCTCGTCTGAGTGACAAGATCGTGCTCTCGGCCAGCCGTCTCGAGATGCTCGGCCAGTGTCCGCTGCGCTACTTCATCCGACACGTGCTGCGCATCGAGCCCCCAGAGGACATCGAGTTCACCCTCGATGAGTGGCTGACACCTATGGAGAGAGGCTCACTGCTGCACAAGGTATACGAGAAAGTCCTGCGGCACGCTGTGCAAAATCAGATTCACCCCCGAGACGAGAAATTTCCGAAAGTCGCCGAGGAGATCCTCGAGGAAGAGGTCACGCTCACTCGCCACAGAGTGCCACCACCAAGCGACGTCGTTTTCGAGGCAGAGGCAGAGGGCCTGCGAATGGACATGCGTGTCTTTCTGCGCATCATTCGGCCCGAGAAACCGCGCTGGGCGCATCTCGAAATCAAATTCGGCATGTCGGAGGGCAAGTATGAGGCGGTCGAGCTCGACGTGCCCGGTGGGACCATTCGGATGCGCGGCGCCATTGACAGGATCGACGAGGTAGCGCCTGGCGAGCTCAGGGTTATCGACTACAAGACTGGGCGCGCCGGCAGTTTCTCGCGTTCGAGCGGCGTCTACAACGGTGGCCGGCGACTGCAGCACGCTCTCTACAGCGCCGTCGCCGAGCGCATCCTCGAGGGCACCGCCGCGACCATGGAGTACCAGTTCCCAACGCAAGCTGGCCAGGGTGAAGCCATTTCGTTCGCTCGCGCCGATCTCAGCGATTGGCCCGAGGTAGTAGGGGCCCTGATCGAGATGGTCGAGCTCGGCAACTTCGTGCCGACACAGGATGCAGGCGACTGCGGCATCTGCGACTACCAAACCGTGTGCCGCGCCAAACGGAACGACTACGGCGGCGCCTCTTCACCACCGGCGGCGTGGGGAAAGAAGCACTTCTCCACTCTAGAAGCCTACGAGCCGCTCCGACGGGCCCGAGGCGCAGACAAATGATCGAATCCGCCCCGCCAGACCAGGCCGTCCGCGACCGCATCTCGACCGACTTGGGTGAGAGCTTCCTCGTGGAAGCAGGTGCCGGCTCAGGCAAGACACGGCAGCTTCTGAGGCGCATGGTCGCGCTGGTGAAGAGCGGGCACGCGGAAATCGACCAGATTGCCGCCGTGACCTTCACCCGAAAAGCGGCGGCGGAGTTGCGCGAGCGCTTCCAGATCGCTCTCGAGAGAAGTCTTAGAAGGGCGCAGGGGCATGGCGACACGCAGGTGACCGAGCGATTGAACGACGCGCTCACCAACCTCGAGCGCGGCTTCATCGGCACAATCCACAGCTTCTGTGCCCGGCTGCTTCGCGAACGACCACTCGAGGCAGGCCTAGACCCGTCGTTCCGGGAAATCTTCGGACCCGAGGAGATCAGGTCGCGGCGTGAGGCATGGGTCAGGCACCTGGAACGATTGATGTCGGCACGCGATGCCTCTCTCGCGCGTCTATCCGACGTAAACCTGAAGCCTCTCCAGTTGCGGGGCTGCTACGAGTTCCTCAGCGATCAATCTGACGTCACGTTCCCTGCTCCTGAGGTTCCTGTGCCGCGTTGCGATCATGTCAGATGGGCTCTCGAGCGAATGCTCGAGAGGGCTGACACCCTCATGCCGCGCGATGAGCCACAGAAGGGCTGGGACAGCCTGCAGCGCAAGATTCGGCAGCTTCACTTCCTGAGGCGCCTGGGATGGGATGAGGAAGCGCGCCTTTTCGAGGCGCTCGATATCATCGTAGACCGCAGGCTCGACATCACGCTGATCCGGTGGAGTGACAACAAAGAGGGCAAGGAACGCGCGCGCGACTTGAAGGCGCAATTCGAAGACTTCGCCGCCGCGGGGGGCGAGGCTCATGCTGCGCTCATGCAGTGGCGCGCCCATCGATACCCGATCGCGATCGACTTCGCTGCCACGGGGGCCGCCGCTTATGCCGCCGAGCGGCGGCGGACGGGCCAACTCACCTTCGGCGACCTCTTGATGGAGGCTGCGCGCCTGCTGCGGGAGAGCCGGACGGCGCGACGGGGCCTACAGGATCGCTACCGCTACGTACTGGTGGACGAGTTCCAGGACACCGACCCGATCCAGGCCGAGGTCGTCTTTCTCCTCACCTCGGCCGATCCGGACATCGATGATTGGCGTCGAGCGGTGCCCAAGCCGGGCTCTCTCTTCGTGGTCGGTGACCCCAAGCAGAGTATTTATCGATTTCGGCGCGCCGATATCGCCGTATACAACCAGGTGAAGTCAAGGTTCGAGGAATTTGGCGAGGTGCTCGAGCTGACCTCGAACTTTCGCTCCAGGGCGCCGATCGAGACCTTTGTCAATGAGGTATTCAGCCGGGTATTCCCCGCCGATGCTACGCCCGAACAAGCCGCGTTCGCGCCCCTGAACGTGCAGGAAAAAGACGCTGCCAGGCAGGGAGTCTACTGGTACCAAATCACGGATGTGAAGAACAACAGCGCAGACATCGCCCGCGCTGACGCCGACAAGATCGCCACGTGGATCTCCGCGCGCTTGGGCGACGATTGCGAGGCCGGTGACTTTCTGATTCTCACCTATCGAAAACACATGCTGCACGAGTACGCGGCGGCCCTGGAGCGCAGGAGTATCCCGGTTCAGGTGACCGGTTCCGGCGTTGGTATCGCCGGTGAGCTCGAGGAGTTGATCCTGCTCCTGCGGGCGTTCGCTGACCCCGACAACGACGTGCTGACACTGGCAGTTCTGGTAGGCTTTTTCTTCGGCCTCGACTATGAAGAGCTCGCTGAGTATCGCCTCGCGGGAGGCAGCCTCGGGTTCATGCGGCCGATCGACGAACCTGGCTCAGCCATTGAGAATGCCCTGGCACTCTTGCACACCTGGTGGAAGCGAACACGCGACCTCCCCGCCGACGCCGCCATCGCTGAGATTGTCGAGGATCTCGGCCTCCTCCCATACACAGCGACCGGGGAGCTCGGGGCGAGCAACGCCGGGGCACTTGCCTATGCCGTTGATTCCATCCGGGCCGCAACCCTGTCGGGAGAAAGCTCGCTGGACGCAGCGCTGCAAGTCCTGGAAGAGGCCCTCGAGAACGATGACGCGGAGGCGCCGCTGCAACCTGGTAGGGAAGATGTGGTGCGCGTCATGAATCTACACAAGGCGAAGGGCCTCGAGGGCGAAGTCGTGATCCTCGCACACCCGACGGGCCT
>CALAKE010000498.1 GCA_937922775.1 uncultured bacterium
AACCGGTGGGTGAGCAATTTCCCCGACGATCCCGACACTCCGAAGATCCGCAAGCTCGCCAGGAGCGCGATCAAGAAGAAACGAAAGGGATGGGAGTGGAAGAAGTTCGCCGCCTGCGCCGACCGCTGTTTCAAGCGCTGCAAGCAGGGCCAGGACGAGTGCCGGGATCAGAATCGCTCGTGACCGCACCTTTTCCCCTTGGTCGTCGTGTCCCCAGTCTGCCCGCGCCGCGGCTCCGGTGCCAGCGTCACCCTTCGCGCCTTCAGATCAAACTTGGCCCCGTCGAGGAGGACGTGGAGCCGCACCCCTACGAGCGAGAGCGGATCGCCCTCGTCCTTACCGACCCAGGAATACTCCAGATCCGCTCCATCCACAATGGTCGCGGCGCCTCGCCCCACGACCTCGAGGACGTCGTCGGGGTCGATGAAGGCGGCCGTTGCCTCGTCGAGGCCGAGGCCGAGCGCCGCTGGATCGTAGGCGAGCGTGCTCATCAGCCGCCCGAGCCGGCTTCTCTGGCGGAAGTGCTGGTCGATAATCAGCCCGTTGGCGAGGCCCAGACCTCGTCCCATCGCCGCCATGCGAGCCCTGGGGATGGCCCCCTCGTCGCCGGACGCGATCATGTGGCTCGACATATAGCTGGCGCCGGCGGACGTGCCCGCAACATGCGTTCCTCGGGCGTAGGCTGAGCGGATGGCATCAGCGGCGTCCGTACCGTTCAAGAGCCGTGAGAGTCGCGACTGGTTCCCGCCGGCAAAGAAGATCCCATTGGCCTTGCCGAGCTTCTCCAGCCAGTCACTCCGGCCGCAGTCGGAACGGTGATTGAAATTCAAGATCCAGCCTTCGTCGGCCCCGAAGCCCTCAAAGGCCTGCCGATACCTCTCCCCCATACCGACGTCCTTGGAGGCGCTGGGGATAATGGCGATACGAGGCCGGTCGCCGCACATCGATACGAAGCGGCGGAGAATGATCGGGTCGCGGACCCTTCGCTCCGCCCCTCCGATGGGAATCAGGTAGCCACGCTTTTCGGTCATCAGATTGGTTTCCGGGCCTGCCGACTCAGGAGCAGGGCAGGTCGCGTATTAGAAGAGTTTCGAGTTTGACTGAAGGACTGAACTGGGTGGTGCACATGAAGGCTGGCTGAAGGCCATCCCTCGGAATGACCCATCGGGCCACGAAGGCGTCATTCTGACACGCACTAGCAGGTCGCTCTAGCCGCGCCGAGGCTTCCCGTTGTCCTGCTACTATTCCGAGATGGCCAAGATTCCTTTTCTCTTTCTGCGACCAGGGCTGCTCGCCCGCGACGTGCTGGTGAATCGGGACGCGCCGGACCTCGATCTCCTGGCGAGAATCGAGGATCCTGAGCGCTTCGTGTGGGCGATCCTGCCGCACGCGGCACGCACCTTTTCCGCCTGCATCGCGCTGCTGCCCAAGCACGCGGCCAAGGCTTCAGCGGTGGGCTACCTCTACTGCCGCATGAACGATACCTACGAGGACCTGGTCGTCGACCCCGACGAGCGCGACGCGGCGCTGCGCGACTTCTCCGCACGGCTGGCTGAGCCCACGCCCGAAAGCGGCGTGCCACCGGCGCCGCCGATCCAGACCAACAGTGCCAAGGACGGCCGCGATGCCTCTCATCTCCTGCTGGTCGAACGGTGTGAGCTTGTCGATGAGGTCTACCTGACGCTCGAGCCCGAGGTCCGTGGCCTGATCAGCCGGCTGGTGACCGACATGGCCGAGGGCATGCGCTGGTCGTCCGCGACGTTTCATCGCCAAGGGGGCGTGCTAGAGGACGAAGAGCAGCTTGCCCGCTACTGCCGCAACGTTTTGGGGCATCCCGTCCTTTTCGCCAGCCGACTGCTGCACTACCAGCAGACCGGCGAGAGCGAGCTGCCCAAAAAGACCGCCGAGGATGCCATGTTGGTCGGCGAGATGGTGCAGCTCGCCAATATCACTCGTGACATCGAGAAGGACCTGCTTCGCGGCGTTGCCTACCATGCGACACTCCGCGGCGATCTCGGTCGTGCCGTCGAAGGCGACCCGGAGCTGGCGGAACGTGTACGGGCGGTGCGCGAAGAGCTGATGCTGATGGCCTTACGCCGGGCGCCGGCATATCAGCCGTTGATCGAGTTTCTCAGCCCGAGTCGTATCAGCATGGCGCGCGCCTCGGGCGTGCTCATGATGTTGTTCACCGACCGCTACTATCGTTCCTGTGCCCGCCGGGCAGGTCACGAGCCTTGGGGTGAGCGCTACTCGGGCGGAAGGTTGATCCTCTCAGCTCTGCCGGCAACCTGGTCACGCAGCCGAGCCCGAAAGGTCCTGGGCGGCATCGAGCGCGATTTCCTGCATGCTGCCGAGGTTGTCAGCGGCGCCGGCTCCGACCTCCCGCGCCCGGCCGAAGCATGACCCGCCTCGCCCGGAAGATCGCGGCCCTGGTTCTCGCGGTCGCGATCCTTGCCACTGCGTCGGTGGCGAACGCCGTGGCACAAGAAACGGCAGACGTTGGTGGGCAGGATGATGCGACTATGGCCGGGCGAAAGGTCGCCGTAACCCTTGATGACATTCCAGGCGTGGGCATCCCCGCTTCCGAGAAATGCGATTTCGAAGCGCTCGCTCGCAACACGCGCAACCTCCTGGCCACATTGGAGGCTCATTCCGTGCCCGCTGTTGGTTTCGTGACCGAGGGCAACTTATGTGACGAGATCCCGTCTGCGCGACTCGGGGACCTTCTCGCCATGTGGCTCGACGCTGGCATGGAGCTCGGCAATCACACCTTCTCTCATCCTGATCTGAATCACACGTCCCCGCCTGTATATAAGGGTGACATCGTCCGTGGGGAGCGGGCGCTACGGACGGTGCTCGATGAGCGCAATCAGCCGCTGCGCTGGTTCCGCTATCCACAGCTCCATGCGGGCGACGACGCATCCGTGAAAGCGGAGATCGAGATCTTTCTCGCCGAACATGGTTACGAGATTGCCCCGGTTACCATCGACAACCAGGAGTATGTTTTCGCCAACCTCTACGCAGCTGCGGAGGAGGCGGGCGATGACGAGCTCATGGGCCGCATCGTCGAGGCCTACCTCGCGCACATGCGGGAGGTTGTCGCCTTCTTCGAGGAGTACTCGGTCGAGGTAGTTGGCCGCGAAATGCCCCAGGTGCTGCTGCTGCACGCCAATGCTCTCAATGCTGACCATCTGGGCGAGGTCCTGTTCATGCTCGAGGACCGCGGCTACGAGTATGTTTCGCTCGAGGAGGCTCTCAGTGATCCGGCCTACGCTCTCGCCGATGGATATATCGGCCCGCGAGGGCTCTCGTGGCTGCACCGCTGGGCCCTGGGCAAAGGCATGGAAATCCGCATGGAGCCGCGCGAGGACAAGCACGTGCGCGAGCTCCAGCAACGCTGAGCGCCGGCCCAGCTGCCCAAGCGAAGCTCCACTGGTACGCGCACACACCTCGTGTTTCCTTGCAGCCAGAAGCCCGGTCGTATAACGTAGTCGATATATTCCGAAGTCTACATAGGGTCATCGGCGGTCGAGGGCGCGTACGCGGGCCGGCCGAGAAAGAGACGATCGATGAAGATCCGCATGACACACTCCACCGCCTTGGTGCTGCAGGCACTCGCCAACGGCCGCGCCTATGGGTTCGACATCATGGACAACACCGGCCTGCCCGGCGGAACGGTATATCCAGCGCTCCGGCGCATGGAGTCGGCCGGATGGATCGCGTCGCAGTGGGAGAAAGAAGGTATTGCCCAGCAGGAAGGCCGGCCGGCGCGAAAGTACTACGAGCTGACCCCAGAGGGCGACGAAGCGCTGGCCGCGGCGGCAGAGCGCTATCGCGTCCTCGGCTTGCTCGAGGCGCAGCCCAAGGCCAAGGCCACCCCGGCGAGGTAAGCGCGGGACATGAATACCAATTCGCCCTCTTCCGTATGCCGGTTTCTCATCGGGACCTTCTCTCTCTTGATCCCTCGAGAGTTGCGGCCGGACTGGAAGCGGGAATGGCTGGCCGAGCTCGCGACCCATGGCTCATCCCCCCGGCGCAGCCTCTCGGCGTTCTGGGACGCCCGAGAGGTGCGCGCCACGCGTGCCACGCGGATCAAGAAGGAAGCTCACATTGGACGCTATCGCCATAGTCGTCTCCCGCACGACCTGCTCGAAGACGCCCGCTACGGCCTGAGGGCGATGCGCAATGCCCCGGGGCTGGCCGCCGCTGTCCT
>CALAKE010000499.1 GCA_937922775.1 uncultured bacterium
GGCGGGCCTGCTCTTCGGCGTCGAGCCGGTCGACCCGCTGACCTTCGCCCTGGTTCCGGTCGGCCTGCTGGCCGTAGCTCTCGTTGCCAGCTACCTCCCGGCACGGAGGGCGGCCCGGGTGGACGTGATGGCGGCGCTGCGGCGGGAGTAGTCCATCGGGGCGGGACCCGAACCAGGGCCACCGGCATCCGCGACGCGGGCGAGGCCGGGTCCCGCGATTTCCGCCTGGCCCCCTCAGGCATTATGATGCCCGGGTGAGCTTCGGGATCCCTTTCACCTGAAGGAGAACGCGATGAGTCACCGTCTTGGCCGCCCTTCCGGTTCCTCTGGCCTCTCCGGATCCGCTTCTTCCGGTCCCTCGGCTCCATCGATGGACCGGCGCGATTTCATGCGGGGCGCGGCCGCGGGTCTGGCCCTTCTACCGACTGTTGGATTCGGCTCGCTGGGCACTGCCCTCCCCCGGCGAAGCAGCACCGTAGGCATCATCCGGACCAGCGATCGAGCGGACGGCGTGGCGCGGGCGATGAAGCTCATGAACCCCGCGGGAATCGCCGGGAAGCGCGTCAACATCAAACCCAACTTCAATACCGCCGACGATGCGCCCGCCGGCACCCACAACGACACGCTGGCCCAGCTCGTGCGCGAGCTGCAGGAGCGCGACGCCCGAGAAATCGCTGTCGGGGAGTCGAGCTTCCCTCCAACCGACGAGGTTTTGGCCGAAAAAGGCATCCCAGACCTGGCCAGCGACATGGGCTTCGGCATCGTGAACTACGACGAGATCGCCGACTCGGACTGGATCCATTTCAACCCCGAGGGCACCCACTGGCCCGACGGCTTTCACCTGCCCCGCCACGTCGTCGAGGCCGAGTACCTGGTTTCCACCTGCTGCCTGAAGACGCACCAGTACGGCGGCGTGTTCACCATGTCGATGAAGCTTTCTGTGGGCCTGACGCCGAAGCCCATCCGGCGCCCCATGCACCAGTCCGAAGACATGCGGCGGATGATCGCCGAGCTCAACCAGGGCTACGAGCCGCAGCTCATCATCATGGACGGGGTAGCCACCTTTGTGGACGGCGGCCCGAGCAGCGGCGAAGAGAGACCGGGCAACGTCATGATCGCCGGCACCGACCGGGTGGCCGTCGATGCCGTGGGCGTTGCCGTTCTCAAGGACCTCGGCTCCAACGACGACATCATGGGCCGACCGATCTTCGCCCAAGAGCAGATCGTCCGAGCGGCCGAGGTGGGGCTGGGCGTGAGCGCCCCCGACCAGATCGAGCTCGTCAGCGACGACGACGAAGGCCGCGCCTACGCTAAGACGCTGCAAGGGATTCTGGCACAGGGTTAGATGTCGTAGCACTGTGCTAGATATTCTGACGCAGGCTTGAACATGCTGGGCCACGTCTAGTGATTTTGACTTCAAACAAAATCAGCTGATACGCGGGTCAAGCAGCGCCAGGAGCCTAATGGCGTCATTTGACAGGTCTGCCTCCTTTGACATCATTTTGAATCCTGTGGTATCCCTACGCTCATAAAGCAAGACAAGCATGTCTTAATAAGTACCCGTCGAGGGCAAACTCAGGCCTTGGGAGGCCGAAAGGGGACTCATGCCTTGTCTTTGGCTGTTGAGCGGTAGCTCTGTCTGTGCACCAGAGCGACAGAATGGCGTGCCTGACACCCCATCGCGGCGCGCCTTCGCTCTGGCTGCTCTAGTTGCCCCCCTGCTCGTGGCCCTACTCCTTGGCCATCTCCTGTTCCTCGCACCGCCTTGCATGGCGCAAGCGGCCGACAAGATCCGGGACGTCGCGCTTCCGGAGCCCAGCGAGGGCCCCTACCGAATCCAGGTCGGAGATGTCTTGGAGGTCAGCTTCTTCAAGACCGTGGAGCTGAACCGAACGAGGACGGTCGGCCCCGACGGCCAGATCTCGTTGATGCTCATCGGTCAGTTGAAAGTCGCCGGCCGCACGATCGATGACCTGACCGACGAGCTGACCGAGAGGTATGCCCACGAGCTGACTGATCCTCAGGTCACGCTGAGCGTTCAAGAGTTCGCCGGCATGAAGATCTATGTGGGTGGCGAGGTGAACCGGCCCGGGATGTTGCCGTTTCGAGGTGGGCTCACGCTGGTGCAGGCCATCATGGACGCGGGCGGGTTCATGAAGACGGCAAGGCTCAGCGAGGTCGTCGTCATCCGCCGGGGTGATGAGGGGCAGCCCGTGGGCACCGTCGTGAATGTTCAGGCGATCTTGAAGGAAGCGGAGTTCGGCGACGACGTGGCTTTGGCCCCCTCCGACGTCATATTCGTCGCGCGCTCGCGCGTCTCGAACGTGAATCTCTTCATCGAGCAGTACTTCAGGAACATGTATCCCATACCGATCTTCCTGGGGTTCAACCTATGGCAATAGACCATGTCTGATCTACAGAGGGACGAGCCCAGAGCCGGTCATCAGCCGGCATTGCCGGAACCCTATTCTCCTCGAGACTTTCTGACCGTGCTGTTCAAGAATCGGCGGCTGATCCTCCTGTTCTTCTTCGGGGTGTTGGTAGTCGTTGGACTCGCGACCTTCTTGGCAACGCCCACTTACGAGGTCACGGTGGCGGTACTGGTGAAGAAGGCGCGGGGCGATGTCCCGCTGGCGCCGACACAGTCGACGCAGCTCATCATCGGTCAGGTAACCGAGGAGGATCTGAACTCCGAGATCGAGATCCTCAAGAGTCGCCACCTGATCGAGGAGGTGCTCGTTCTCCTGGGCATCGATGAGAATGCGGCGCCCAGGGACGAGAGCATCCTGGCCGGATCCCTCGCGATTCTCCGCCGCCCTTTTGACGGTATGGAGCTCAGCTACTTCAACCGAACTGTGCTCGAGCTTCAGGAAGAGCTGAAATTCGAGCTGGTCCGCGGCTCCAACATCGTCGAGATCAAGTACCGGTCGGAGGACCCCAGGTGGGCCACGGCATTCCTCCAAGCGCTCACTGAGAGATACCTCGAGCGACGCACGCAGATCTACCAGGTACCCCAGGCTGTGGCGTTCTTCGACGAGCAGACCACCGCCGCCCGGGAAAGGTTGACCAACGCTGAGAGTGCGCTGGAGCAGTATCTTCAGACGTCCGGCGTCTCGATTCCGCTCGATTCTCAGAAGCAGGCGGTCCTCAACCGGCTCAGCCAATTCGAGGTGCAGCTCGCCTCGGCGGAGGTAGACGTCCAGGCCGCTGAGGACACCGTGGCCGCGCTCGAGGCTCGATTGAGCACTGTGCCTGAGCGCCTGGCGAGCGCGGATCGGTTCAACCTGGATCCGGAGGTCGAGGAGATTCAGAAGGGGCTGGTTGCCCTCCACCTGAGGCGCGACGCGCTCGTACAGGATTATGGTCCTGACAACCGCAAGGTGAAGGACATGGACGAGCAGATCCGTCTCGCGGAGGAGCTGCTGGCCAATGCCGAGAGCCGGCTGGGCGACATCAACCGAACCGAGATCAACCAGGTCCACCAGACCCTGAAGACCCAACTCCTGAGCGCGCAGGCCCAGCTCGAGGGAGCCCGAGGTCGACACGCCTCTCTCGGGGCACGGGTAACCGAGTTTCGCCAAGAGCGCGACGACCTGGACCAGAAAGGCTTCGAGCTCGACCGGCTCCAGCGGGACGTTGAGGCTTCAGAAGAAACCTACCTCCTCTACGTCAAGAAACACGAAGAAGCGCGCATCTCGTCTGCTATGGACCAGCAGAAGATGGTCAACGTAAGTGTCGCGAGAGAGGCCGTGCAGCCACTCGAGCCGGTGACTCCGAGGAAGCGGTTGAACATGGCCCTGGCGCTCGTGCTGGGCACTATTGGTGGCCTCGGCGTGGCACTCGGCAAGGAGTACTTCGACCACACCATTTCGACCGGGGAGGACCTGGAACGGGGCCTGGGAATCGTTCACCTGGCCTCGATTCCTGAAGACAAGACCTGATCCAGAACGCCCTCCCGCGGGAAAACCTCCAGCGAGCAACGGGGAAAAGGCAATGTACGAGAAGCACTTCGGGTTGGCAAAGAAGCCGTTCGTAACGACCCCCAGCCCTCGCTTCATCTACCTCGGATCGTCGCACCGTGAGGCGCTGGCATCACTGATCTGCGGCGTCCGAGAAGGTTGGGGCTTCATCAGCCTCGGGGGTGAGGTCGGGACCGGCAAGACCACTCTTCTCCGGGCACTTCTCGAAGAGCTCGATGCATCTTTGAAGACCATTCTCATCACGCACACGACACTCACCAAGACCGAGCTGCTACGAACGATTCTGGACGACCTCGACATACCTGCCAAAGGGCTCAGGCGGGTCGAGATGATCCGCGCGCTCCACCAGTTCTTGCTGGACGAGGTGATGGCCGGCCGCAAGCCTCCCGTCCTCATCATCGACGAGGCCCAGAATCTGCAGCCCGAGGTGCTGGAAGAGATCCGCTTGCTCTCGAATCTGGAAACGGGTGAGAGCAAGCTGATTCAGGTGATTCTCGCTGG
>CALAKE010000500.1 GCA_937922775.1 uncultured bacterium
GGAGCAGGCATTCCGACACGGCGCGGAGCTGGCACCGAACCTGCCTCGCTTCCACTTCAATCTCGGCCTGGTCCTGGCGCGTCAGGGGAAGCAGACCGAGGCTGCCGCCTCGTTGCGCAGGACCCTCGAGCTCGACCCGGATTTCGAAGACGCACGCACCCTGCTGGTTGAGATCTCTGCTCAGTAGACAAGCCGCCGTGCCCGTTGTTCCTTTCATGATCTTGCAGTAGGTTTCCATTTCAGATTTCACGGTCAGAGTTTGTCCGCCCACCAGGCCGAGGTGAGAAGCTGACTACATCGACGAGGAACGACAGACGGTTGGCTCAGGTAACCGTCGAAGCCGGTCGGGAGAAGAGGACCTGGCCAGGATTGCGGGTTTGCCTGCTCACGAACCAAGATCTCGACGCTGATCCCTTTCCGGCTGACGACTGGCCCTGCGACCCGCGCCCATTCTTGCCTGAGGCGGACTGGCACGTGGCAACGTTGACGAAGGCCACCTCCGTAGCACACGTGACCCGGATGATCGAGGAGGGATTCGACCTCTTCTTCAATCTCTGTGATGGTGCGATCGGCCAAGACGCCCCGGGCATCGAGGTGGTCCGCACTCTCGAAGAGCGTCGAGTTCCCTTCACTGGCGCCACCTCTGAATTCTACGAACCCTCCCGCGAGCAGATGAAGCAAGCCTGCCTGACCTGTGGAATCGAAACACCAGCCTACGCGTTCGCCGCCGATGACATCGAGATCGAGAATGCCGCCGCCATGCTCCGCTTCCCGCTCTTCGTCAAGCACTACAGCAGCTATGCCAGCGTCGACCTCAGTCGTAGGTCGCGTGTTCGCACGCCTGCCGGGCTGCGCCAGCAGGCGCGCAAGATGATCTCGCGTCATGGCCGGGCACTGATCGAAGAGTATGTCGACGGCGCAGAATGCACCGTCCTCGTTGCCGAGAACCCGAAGTATCGCTTGCGACCGAAGACCTACACCCCGATGCTCTACAGCTTCCCGGAGGGTGAGGACTTCAAGCATTCGGACATGAAGTGGATCGAGTATGACCGCCTGTCGTCCACGCCAGTGACCGACGCGGTTCTCGAGAGGAGATTGCGAGACATCGCCGCTCTCTTCTTCGTGGCGATGAAAGGCGCGAGCTTCGCCCGCTGCGACCTACGACTGGATAAGCGGGGCACGCCGTTCATGCTGGAAATCAATCCCAACTGCGGTGTCTACTATCCACCTACCGATCCCGGCAGTGCGGACCTCTGTCTGCTCCGGGATCCCGAGGGCCACGAAGGCTTCACGCGTCAGATCGTCGAGGCGGCATTCCGTCGTCACCGAGACGCAACAATTTGGCCGTAGCTGACGCCCCCGAGACTCTACGGTCGCGACAGTCGACATCCCCCGCGACGCACGGGTGCACATGCGGTAATCTCCCGCTCCAGCTATTCGAACCGCTCCTATCGAGCCCAGGCTCGCACCTTGGAGGAACTCCATGTCTTGGTTTCGACGCCCACCTCAGCAGCCACAGATTCGTTGCCACCTACTCGCCGCCAGCTCGCCGCCGAATTGGTCTCTGACGATCCCACTTGTTGTCTTGGCGCTTGCCGCATCGGTCGCCCTTGCCGGACCACAGGCTGGCATCCCCTCCCCCGCCGACTTCTTCGGCTTCGAGATGGGTACTGACGAGAGACTGGCGCGGTGGGATGAGATGCTCGAGTACTTCGACCTCGTCGCTGAGCGCTCGGATCGGGTGCGAGTCGACGATCTGGGGGAAACCACCTTGGGCAATCGCTTCATCTCGGTGGTGATGACCTCGCCCGGGAACTTCGCCAACCTGGATCGCTACACCGAGATCGGTCGACGTCTGGCGGATGGACGCGGGGTGTCGGAGGCCGAGGCCCGTGACCTGGCCCGCGAAGGCAAGGTGACCTTCGTGCTCAACCACAATCTGCACAGCACCGAGATCGCCTCGTCGCAGGCGAGTGTCAGATTGGTGTACGAGATGGCCACCGAGGACACGGACCTGATGAATCAGATCCTCGAAAACGTCATCTTCGTGATGGTGCCCTCATCCAATCCCGACGGGCAGATCATGGTGACCGACTGGTACAACCAGAACCTCGGCACTGATTTCGAAGAAGCGCCCATGCCCTGGCTCTATCACCACTACGCCGGGCACGACAACAACCGTGACTTTTTCATGGGCAACCTCATCGAAACGCGCCACCTGTTCCGCCTCATGTTCGACGACTGGGCGCCACAGCTCTACTTCGACCAGCACCAGATGGGAAATGGCGGGGCGCGCATGTTTGTGCCCCCGTTCCCTGATCCCCAGAGCCCCGACGTCCCGCCCTTGCTGTACCAGCAGGTCCGTCTCCTGGGTGGGGCGATCGTGACCGACCTCCAAGCCGCGGGGAAGAAGGGAGTGCTCACCGGTGAGATGTATCGGATCTACGGTCAGGAGGGGGCGCTCAACTATCGCTTCCACAACATCACCAGCATCATGACCGAAACCGCCAGCGCACGCATTGCCTCCCCCGTCGAGCAGGAAGACGGCGGCGACAATCCGGTACGACGCGGCGGAAGAGGTAGCACGCTGAACCCCAGGGAGTTCTCGGTGGCTGTCGTCGATCCATGGAAGGAGGGCACGTGGCGGCTGGGAGACATTGTCGACTACCAGACGATTGCCGTCCGAGCGGTCCTCAAGCAGGC
>CALAKE010000501.1 GCA_937922775.1 uncultured bacterium
TAGGGGACTTCATCGAAGCTGGCACCGCCGTAGCTCCCGGAGGCATAGCCTCCTCCACCGAAGCACAGCCACATCGCTTCCGACTGGTACATGGGGAAGACCGTGCCGCCGTGCTCGATCCAACTCTGGGGAACCTCCGCCGCGAAATCGTCCACATGGCGGAGGGGGAATCGTCCCAAACCCGGGGGCAGGGGATAGGTATTGTCGTCGTCGGGAATCCTCAAGGTGCGCTGGAAGTGCACGCTGAGGACGGCCTCTTCATGGACCTCGGGGAATCGAAAGACCAATGTGTCATTCTCGAGCGTGATCATGGGTGCCTCCTCTACCAGTTACCGTCGCGGACCTCGCGGACCAACTTCACCACCGCGTGGTCGGGCAGATCGCGAATCTGCCGGATGAGATCTGCAACGAGCTGCGGCCGTTTGCAGATAATCTCTTTCAAATCTGTGGAGAGCTTGCCGGCGAGGGCCAGCAGAACGTCGGGATCGGTGTCGAGCACCTCTCCCAGACGCTTGATAGTGGCTTCCGAAGGGGGGGCTACCTGACCTCGCTCGACCTTGCTCAGGTAGGAAGGCTCGACCCCGATACGCGTGGCCACCTGGCGGACGGAAAAGCTCCGATCGCTCTCCCGCCGCTCTTCTCTGAGTGTGCGTACGTAATCGCCAAAGCTCGTGTCCATGTAGACTGTGTACTACATAGTACACATAATGTCAACAACAATGCCGCGAAGGGTCCGTCTCGATCCACGTGACCCGCGGTGCGCTGGTGGTCTCCGATTGCCCGTGCATCAACCGCTCTCCTGTCATCTACGACGGATGGCCTCTACCCGGTGGATGGTGCCAGCTTCCTGAAACCTGATCCAGTGTGGCTTGCGGCTGGCCGAGAGGCCGTTTGCTCCGGTAGAGCTGGCGGGCTGCTGGCTCCACGATCAGAGCCGTTCCACGGGTGGGCATTTGAGCGACGCGCGGATCCGGTGTATGTCAGGGGCATGGATGCCGCTGCCTTTGTCCTTCTGGCGCTGATTTTCGTGATTGCCGCCCTGTACTCCTCGGTCGGGCAGGCTGGCGGGTCGGGCTACCTGGCGGCCATGGCGCTCATGGGAATGGCGCCCGCGGCAATGAAGCCCACCGCGCTCTGCCTCAACATTGTGGTAGCCCTGATCGCAACAGCTCGGTTCTCGCGGGCAGGCTACTTCTCGTGGCGGCTTTTCTGGCCATTTGCCCTCGGCTCGATTCCTTTTTCATTCGTTGGTGGGTTACTGGCTCTGCCGAGCCCCGTCTACAAGGGTCTCGTAGGCGTGCTGTTGTTGTTCGCGAGCGCCATGTTGGTTCGCAAGTCCGAAAAACCTGGCGAGGATGACGATTCCCCGTCCACGATCCGGGTAGCCGTACCCACCGGGCTCACGATCGGCGGCGTGATCGGTTTGCTCTCCGGGATGATCGGCATCGGTGGCGGGATCTTCCTCAGCCCGGTTGTGCTCTTGCGTGGCTGGGCCGGGGCGCGGCAGAGCTCGGGTCTCGCGGCCCCGTTCATCCTGGTCAACTCGATTGCGGCATTGGCGGGGCACTATCTGGCTACCGGTTATATCCCGGCACCGGCGCCGCTGTGGGCCGCGGCCGCCGCGGTGGGAGGCCTTATCGGCGCCGGGTTGGGCAGCCGCGCGCTCTCCCCCGTGGCCATCCGCCGGATTCTGGCACTGGTTCTGCTGATTGCCGCGGTGAAGCTGATCGTGCCTGCGTAGTGAACACATCCGGGGTGTATGATCGGGCGTTGCAGAAATCACGAATTCGAAATTCATTCATCCGTTGCTCGCGCAGCCTACGCCCATGACTCCAGACCCGAAGCAACCCGAGCCCTTTATCATCGACGAGTATGTCCGATGGTCCGACGTCGACAACGCCGGGATCATCTTCTACGGCTCCTACGTGCGGTTCTTCGAGATCGGCGAGACCGAGCTCTTCCGCAGTGCCGGCATGCCCTACAGCAAGGTGTTCGATCATTTCGACATTTGGCTGCCGCGCGTCCACCTGGAGTGCGACTTCAAATACCCGGCGCGCCTCGATGACCATCTTCGGGTGGCGGCCTACTTCACTTGCTTCGGCACTAGCTCGATCCGGATCAACTTCGACGTGCTCCACCTGGAATCCTGGAAGCTGGCAGCCGTCGGCCACGAGATTCTCGTGTGCACGACGCGCGACACCATCAAGCCGCGGCCGTTGCCCTCCGGGCTGCGCGATCTCCTCGCCCCCTACACGCTGACCGAGGAACAAGCACTTCAGGTCCTCGACCCCGAAGGACATTTCGAGACCTAGGCCGGGACTCGTCTCGAGCCTGAAATCACCGGGCTCAATCAGTGGGAGAGCGACAGGTGTTGCCTCTTGACCGAGTAGCACCCCCCTCGCTAGCCTCAAATGGTTATTCTTCACGCTGGATCCCTCCAGCAGCGCGAGGCCTGGGACCGCATGCTCCTGGCCCGACCTCGTCGAGGTGGGCGACTGCCAGGTTGGGGACCGATTCTTCAGGACCAGAGCGGCATGGACATGAATGACCGCCTGGATGGCTGGAAGGAGATCGCCAGCTATCTGGGAAGAAGCGTTCGCACGGCACACCGGTGGGAGAAGACACTGGGTCTGCCCGTGCGCCGTGTCGAGGGTCAAAAGGCGGACATCGTTTTTGCTCTGCGGAGCGAAATCGACGAGTGGCGTGAGGCGAAGGCGAGGGAAATCACCAGCGCTCCGGAAAAGCCGGCCGAGGAGGAATCACGCGCCCTGGCCACGGACCTGGCCGCCCATAGGGACTCACCGCATCTCCGCCCACTTGAGGACATCAAGCGCGACTCCTTGCGGCCGCCAGTCTGGCTTGTCGCCTGGGCTCTGGTCGCGACCGTGGCCGCCGTCTTCGGCTGGGTGTGGATAGCGCTATGGGGTGTGCCGGGGGGAGGGCCGGCCGGTGGCAGACCGATTGTCGGCCCCGTCGAGAGCGATTTTCACGAGTTTCCTCCGCCGCGTGGGCTGGTGGCCTTCGACAGTGAGCGCGACGGCAACTTCGAGATCTATGTCGTGAACGATGATGGCTCGGAGGATCGACATCGGCTGACCCATAATCCAGCCTTCGACATCTATCCTGCCATCTCTCCCGACGGCTCCAAGGTTGCCTTCCTCTCCACGCGGCTCAACGATGTGTACGAGTTGTTCATCATGGACATCGATGGCTCGAACGTCCGCCACCTCGATACCGGGATCGAGCACGATGAGGCGCATGGTGTCCACTGGCATCCGAGCGGGGAGAGGCTCGTGTTCAGCTTCAGATCGGCGGGGACGTTCCACCTGTACGAAATCCAGGCGGACGGCACTGGCCTCGAGCAGTTGTCGGATTCGGGCGAGTCTCAGATGAATCCTCGCTACAGCCTGGCCGGAAACCGCATCCTCTATACGAAGAGCATTTCGTTCAACGGGTATACGACGGAGGTCTTCGAGAGGGTCGGGCCCGACGGATCGGTACAGCTCACTCACACGGGTGACAATTCCCGCCCTGAGGAGATCCTCGAGAATGGCTTCCCGGTGGTCTTTTTCCAAAAGAGGCGGCAGCCCGATGAAGACCGTCAGCTCTATCGGCTGCTGGCGGAGGGGGCGGAGCGGCCGATTTACCCCGAGAGCAACACCTACATGGAGGGTGGTATCGCTGGTCCCAGGGGGCCCGGCGCCGCACTCGTTCAGAACGAGCTCATCTTCATCTCCTACCGGGCCGGTGACGGCCTTCCCAACCTCTGGCGCATGCGCACCGATGGCAGCGACGCCGTGCAGATCACCTTCGCGGGTGCCCGCAACGCCGACTGGTGGGTGCCAGCCCCGCAGGAGATGTCTGAGGCTCGAGGCGGCAGGGGTTCCTCCCGGTAACTGGCCGGGGCCTGGGTCCTGCCGCCATCCTCTGACTCCTCGATTCCGCTTCCCGTCCCGCCTCGCAGATGTCCCGGTTCCCCAGAAATAGTCCGCAACCCCAGGTTTCCCCTCCTCAACACAGGGAAAACCCATGTCAATCGCTGCCACAAGGGGCATGGCAGTCTTTGTCAGTTGTCGCGCCCTTCTGAATCCTGCGACGAGTGGAGTATAAGGGCAGTGCGGTCGAGATCCTGAGCGGCCGAGAGATCGATTTGGGCATCGGCGCCAGGCGGGAGCCGGAGCTTTGACGGACGACCTCAGGATGGTTTTCTAGCCGGCTTGCCCCGTAACTCTGCGGTCGGGGTGAGCCGGCCGTCCGTCCTTTTGGGGGGAATACGGCCTCCTGTGTGACCGCGGGCCGCTCATGGCGTGACGCTCAACCGTCATCTCCGGCCTCCAGATGTTGCGCCCACCATTCGCGGGCATCCTCTGCCGTCCAGGATTCACCTAGATCGCAGGCGGCCAGCAAGTCCGACAACTCCACCATGGAGGCTGGGCGCGCCGCGGGATCTTTCTCCAGACACCGCATGATGATTGCCTCGAGCGCCGCGGGTATCGGCTTGTCGCAGCGACTCGAGGGTGGTGGGGGTGGTTCCCTCAGGTGCTGGGCGACGATATCGGATGCGCTGCTCCCCTGAAACACCTGCTGGCCGCTCAGCAACCAGTAGCCGACGCAGGCCAGAGAGTAGATGTCGGTGCGCTCGGTGACGTCGGGGCGGCCTCTGGCCACCTCGGGCGCCAGATAGGCCGGAGTGCCCGCTGCCTCACTCAGCCTCGGTGTCCTCTCTTCAGCGTTGTCGTCCTGCCAGGCCCTCACGAGGCCGAAATCGAGGATCTTGACGAAGTCGAAATCCCGCCCCATGTGGCAGGTGAAGAGGTTTGCCGGTTTGACGTCGCGGTGGATAAGGCCGTGCTCGTGTGCATCCGCCAGCGACTCACACGCTTGCCGCAACAGGTACACGGCGCGGGCGGGCGGCACTGGACCGAAGCGGCTTACCAAGGAGTCGAAATCGAGACCATCGAGCATTTCCATGACGTAGTAAAAGGTCCCGTCTTCGGTGACGCCGAAGTCGTAGACCTCCACCGTATGAGTGGATCGCAGCAGCGCGGTGGCTCGAGCTTCCTGTTCAAAGGAGGAGAACGTGCCCTGAGCGCTCTCCGGGTTGAGCGCGCCGACAATTTCGGGGCGGATGAGCTTGATGGCGGCAGGCCTTGCCAGAAGCCCGTGCCGAGCCTCCCAAACCTCGCCCATCCCTCCAGAGCCGATCTTCTTGGTGAGCTCGTACTGCCCCACTTGTTTCGCCTCGAAGACCTCGCGGCGCAGGGTGTTGATGCGATGTGTTCCCAAGGTAGCCATGAAGACGCCGACCAGAAGAATCAGTGCCAGGCTGGTCATCTGCGCGAAGGTGAGTGTCTCGCGGACGAAGCTGTACGCTTCGAATTGGCGTACGCGCAGGGCTTCGATGACGGCGATGGGAACCAGCGCCATGAGGCCCGTGGCCAACAGCGCCCGTTTCCAAGTGTTGGGAACGAAGATCGCGTAGGCGATGAGGAAGGCGAAGTAGATCATCACCGAAAACGCGACCGCGAAGATCAATGCCGGGGTGTCGCCGTCGGTTGCCGCCTCCCAGGTGAAGTGGTAGCGATCGGCGGCGAACCAGAGGGCGACGATAGAGAAGAGGCCGAACTCGAAGGCCCGGAGCTGTCGCAGGCTCATCTCTCGCTCGCTGTACAGCATTCCGGCAGAGACCGCGTAGAAGAGAATCAGGCCGACGCGCACCCACGCCATGTAGACGAATCCCTCGTAGATGTCGCGCATCAGCCACAAGGTCAGGGCGATGGCGATCGTCAGGGCTCCCGCGCGCATCCGTGAGCGCAGAACGCGCTTGATCTCGCCGGTGATCTTCGCCGTGCCGTGGACCAACTCGGCACGATGCCTGCCGCGCTGGGAGGCACCGGCGGTGAGGATGTAGGGGTCGTCCTCGCCTCGTCTAGCTTTCTGGGTACTCGGCGGGTCGTCGATCATGGCCACGGCCATTGTTTCGCGACCGACGGGTTCCCACAAGGGATCAGAAGGTGATCGTGGCAAGCACCCCTTTGTGCCGTTTGGAGATCACCGGCACGATCTGCAGTGGAAGCGCGGCCATCTGCGTGCCCTCAACGTAGACCGGCTTCCGCCCCTTGATCAGAGCGTCCGTGATGCCCCCCGCGGCCAGGCCGATGAGTGCCCCGTAACCAGCCAGTACGCCGACGCATATTTCAGCGGAATCGCACCCGATTGCCGCTCCGATCACCGCCCCACCGCCAGCCCCGGCAGCCATTCCGATCAGAGCACCACTCCAGGCCGACTCCTCGTGCTGGACGTCGACCTGTCGAACTTGATCCTCCGTAAGGTCGATTTGTCCGTCGTCCCCCCTCAGGCG
>CALAKE010000502.1 GCA_937922775.1 uncultured bacterium
CGAACAGGCCCGCGAAATCGAGTGCCGCACGCGCGTCCGCGGAGTATACCTGGCGAACATTCTGCGACGATTTCACGGCCCGGAAGCCTGCACGAAGGTATCAGGAAACGGGTGTCGTGGCCCTGGCCGATTCACCCGTTCCTCGCTTCGATCTGCTGAAACTGGATGCATACCGTTCGGTGGCCCTGCAGTTCTCTCGCGGCTGTCCGTACCGCTGCGAGTTCTGTGACATCATCGTGATGTTCGGACGCAGACCGCGCACGAAATCGCCGAGCCAGGTCGGCCGGGAATTGGACCTACTGAGGCAGCTCGACGTGCACAGCGCTTTCTTCGTCGATGACAACCTGATCGGCGACAAGCGGGCGGCCAAGGACCTCCTGCGGTTTCTGGAGGACTACCAGCGGCAGCATGATTACCGCTTCCGCTTCGGGACCGAAGCGTCTGTGAATCTCGCGCAGGACGACGAACTCCTGGAGTTGCTTCCCCGAGCCGGCTTCTCTTGGGTGTTCCTGGGTATTGAATCGCCAGACGAGAAGAGCCTCATCGAGACCAGGAAGTTTCAAAACACCGGCCAAGATCTCCTATCTGCAGTGCGCCGCATCTACGCCAGCGGCATAGAAGTGCTTGGGGGATTCATCGTCGGCTTCGACAATGATACGGCGGAGACCTTTGAGCAACAGTATCGCTTCATCACCCAGTCGGGCATCCAGGGCGCCATGGTAGGTCTGCTGACTGCCCTACCCAAGACGCCGCTGTACAACCGCTTGCAGAAGGAGGGAAGGCTACTGTCGGGAGCCAACGACAGCGACAACACCAAGCAGGGCACAAACGTGATTCCGCTACGCATGAAGTACGACGAGATGATGGAGCGGTATCGTGGCTTCTACAGCCGGCTGATGGCCTACCGCAACATCTCGGACCGGATCAGGATCAAGGTAAGGTTTCTCGGGAGACCGCCGGCAACGCGCGACGACTCCTGGGTCACACGAATCCGGATCATCCATCGTCTGCTGTTCCGAGGCCTGCTGCCCGGCGGAGTGCCGCGGCTGTTCTATTTTCTGCGGTCGAGTCCATTGAACAAGCCGAGGTTCATTCCGCTCGTCGTGCAGGACTGGATCGTGGGTCTCTCCATGCGCGATTACGTGGAACGGACCTTCGGCGAACGCATCGGCGAGCTTCGGACGGTCGCACGCCGCCGGATGCAGCGTATTGAACGGTCGTTCCGTCGCTATGTGCAGAGGGGAACACTGGAAGTCACGCTGCTGGAGGCGAAGGGTGCGGTCTCGAACCTCTCGTTCGCGATGCGAGGGCGGCTGGATCGCCGCTTCTTCAGGCGGGCGGGGCATCATCTCGAGAGAGTACTTGACGACACCACGGCTTCGATCACGCTGCGAGTCGAAGCACTCCATGACACGCATCGGCGTCACATGAGCCGTCTGCTCAAACGCCTGGCACGCTATGGCGACCGAGTCTACATCGCGGTGCATGAAGAGCTGAGGGACGCCATCGATATCGATTCGTCCGTATTCAATCTGGTCTTGGAGTACTAAGGCGCCGCGTGCCCGACTCCATCGCTTCCCTTCGAGCCGCTCTCGCCGGCCGGTATGTCATCGAGGATGAAATCGGCCGCGGTAGCTCGGGATCGGTCTATCGGGCACGTGACACCCGACTCGATCGCCCCGTCGCTCTCAAGGTGTTATCCAACAGCAGTCCGAATCGTACTGCCTTGCTGTCCCACTTCGGGCGTGAGGCAAAGATCCTCGCCTCGATCAACAGCCCGAACATCGCCTCAATCCATGGCTACGAGGAGTCCAAAGGCGTCCACCTGCTGGTCTTGGAGCTCGTCGACGGACCCACCCTCCGCGAGCGGTTGCGCCAGGGGCCGCTGCCGCTGAACGAAACCCTGGCGGCGCTTGGGAGTGTGGCCGCGGCGCTCAAATCCGCGCACGACCTCGGCATCATCCACTGCGATCTGAAGCCCGAAAACGTGAAGATCACGCCGGAAGGTGTCGTCAAGGTCCTGGATTTCGGTATCGCCAAGCGCGCAGTCCGCTCATCTCACCGGGGCTCCCAACCCGCGATCATCGCCGCAATCCGGGACCGCACCATCGATTCGCGCCGCGCTCTCCCGGAAGGTGAGACCGACGCCATGACCCTGGTGGAGCACTCTACCGATAGCGGACTGGCAGGCACGCCTCCGTACATGAGTCCCGAACAGGTCACCAAGGAGCGCATCGACAACCGGACCGACAACTGGGCATTCGGCTGTCTGCTCTTCGAATGCCTGGCCGGGAAGAGCCCATTTGCCAGACGGACCGTGCCCGAAACCCTGATGGGTATTGTTGGGACCGAGCCGGATTGGACCCTGCTTCCCAGCACCACACCTCAGCGGCTGCGTGATCTGCTGCAGCGCTGTCTCGACAAGGACCCGGATACCCGCATCGCGGACATCCTGGACGCACAGATACAGATGCAGGCCTGTGCGCTCGAGATCGGATCCGAACCTGTCACCGTAGCGGAATTGCCGAAGCACAACCTGCCGGCCAGGCGCAGTCGCTTCGTCGGGCGAACACGAGAGACCAGGCAGATCGCGTCCGTCCTCGCGGCCACGCGCCTCGTCACCCTTGTCGGCGGGGGTGGCTCGGGAACGACACGGTTGGCCACAGAGATGGGGCTCCAGCTGCTTGCGGAATTCAGGGACGGCGTATGGCTGGTCGAGTCGGGCCCGGGCGTGGACTCGCACTCGCTTCCGCGGATGGTCGCCCAGGGTCTGGGTCTGTCCGCGCAGACTGCCGGTGACCTCGTGCAGCTGCTCCGTCCTAAGAACCTGCTCCTTGTGCTCGACGGGTGCGAACAGGACCCGACGGCATGGGCGGATCTCGTGAGTCAGCTACTGTCTGACTGCCCGTCGCTCAGCATACTGGCCACCGGGATGACCGCTCTCGGTGTGGCGGGGGAAGCCGCGTACCACGTGCTGCCGCTCGAGCTGCCGGAACCCTCCGCGCCACCCCCGCTGGAGGACCTGGCCAGAGTCGGAGCTGTGATGCTCTTCGCTGACTGTGCGCGGTCCATGCGAGCGGACTTCACGCTGAGTGAGGAAACGGCGCCCGCCGTGGTCGAGATCTGCCGGATGGTCTCCGGCATTCCCCTTGCCATCGAGCTGGTGGCTGCGAGGTTGTCGTCTCTATCCACCGAGCACCTCGCGCAGCGTCTCTCCAAGGAACTCGACGCGCCGACGCAGCAACGGCCGACCTCGAGGGAGCACGCTCGGGCAATCCGTGCGACCGTTGAGTGGGTGTGTCAGCAACTCTCAGACGCCGAGCGCACGGTCATGCGACGGCTGACAGTGTTCGCAGGCGGCTGGACGATGGAGGCTGCCAACGCCGTCTGCGGCGGCGATGGGATCGACGACGTGCTCGATCCGCTCACTCGGCTGGTAGACGCGTCGCTCGTGTTCGTCGAAAGCCGCGGCGGCCAAGTGCGGTATCGGATGGCTGACGCGATTCGGGGGTGCGCCCACGTACAGCTCACCGAGTCGAGCGACTGTACCGCGGTGCACCGTCGCCATTGTGATTTCTTCATGGAATTGGCAGAGCGAGCCGAGCCGAAACTCGCCGGGCCCGAGCGGGCAGCCTGGGCGACGCGGCTCGAAGCGGACCACGCCAATCTTCGGGCGGCGCTCGAGTGGGCCGAGGACGCTGAAGGAGAGACGGAGCTGTCGGATCAGCTTGGGACCGCCCAACACGAGATCCTACTCCGCCGCCTGGCAGTGTTCGAGGGTAGCTGGACCGTAGGAGCAGCGGAGGGGGTTTGCAGGGGCAACGGTGTCGAGGGAGTGGCGAGATTGATCGAGGAGCTGACGGAGCGGTCTCTGGTCGTCCGAATGGAGCGGCATGATGAGTTACGCTTCGAGATGTCAGCCCGCGTGCGTCATCACGCTCGGAAGCGATTGCTGGAGGCGGGTGAGGGCCCCGAGGTCGAACACCGACACCGTGCCTTCTATCTCGGGCTTGCTGAGGA
>CALAKE010000503.1 GCA_937922775.1 uncultured bacterium
AGATTCTGGTGTTCCACCCAGCATGGAGCTACTTCACGAGAGAGTATGGACTGGAGCAGGTGGCAATCGAGAGAGAGCACAAGGAGCCGTCTTCTCACGAGCTGAGCGATCTGATCGATGACGCCCACCACAGGGGATTCCAGGTCGTCTTCGTGCAACCTCAGCTATCGCGCCGGAGTGCCGATCTTGTCGCCAGTGAGTTGAATGCCGAGGTAGTTGTCTTGGATCCGTTGGCTCGGAACTGGTTGTCGAACATGCGTTACGTCGCGGAGACCATAGAGGAATGCCTGTCGAGATGAGTTCGCCGGTGCTGGACATGCGCGATGTTTGGCTTTCGTTGCGCCGCATGCCCGTGCTCGAAGGGGTGAACCTGCAACTGGCGAAGGGCGATTTCCTCGCGATCATCGGGCCGAACGGTGGCGGTAAGAGTGTGCTCTTGAACGTCGTCCTCGGCTTGCTGACACCCGATCGTGGTGTAGTGAAGGTCTTCGGGATGTCGCCGAAAAAGGCGAGGGGGCGGGTTGCGTATGTGCCGCAGTATCCCCGTTTCGACCCCACGTTTCCCATCCGTGTCATCGATGTGGTTCTCATGGGACGACTCAAGGGCGGCCTGATGGGAGGCAGGTGTTCCGAGGAGGATTGCCAGCGGGCCCACGCCGCGCTTGCTGAGATGGGCTTGGCCGACGCGGTCAACAAACAGATTGGTCGGCTTTCGGGAGGACAGCTCCAACGGGTGCTCATCGCGCGCGCGCTGGCCGTCGATGCCCGCTTTCTGATTCTCGACGAGCCTACGGCGAGCCTCGATCCGCAAATTGCCGGGAATCTCTACGAGAGGCTCAAGGAAAGTTCGAACGAGATGACGGTCATTGTCGTCTCTCATGACATCGGTGTGATCTCTCACCACGTCAAGACCGTCGCCTGTATGAATCGCCGCCTCCATTATCACCGGTCGAAGGAGATAACCGAGGAGATGGTCGAGGCGACCTACGGGTGCCCGGTGGATTTCATGGTTCACCGTCACACCCACCGGGTCCTCAGCGATCACCACGGGGAAGGTGCGGGTCTGGCGAGAAAAAGTGAGGCGGCGCGGGGAGGGGACGGTGGCACCGAGGTGGTATCCGACCCAGAAGGCGAGGGCCACTGATGCTCGAGGCCCTGCAGAGCCCGTTCTTTCAGCGCGCCCTTCTCGCCGGGCTTCTGGCCAGCGTGGCCTGCGGAATCGTGGGCACGTACGTCGTTGTGAAACGCATGGCGTCGATCTCCGGCGGGCTCTCGCACGCTGCCTTTGGAGGAGTGGGGCTCGGTTATCTGCTAGGTATCAACCCCATGGTGGGGGCGACGGTATTTGCCCTTGCCTCTGGCTGTGCCCTCGGTCTCGCCTACCGCCGGTTGCGCTCCGGTCTCGACACTCTGATCGCGATGGTATGGGCCGTCGGTATGGCGCTGGGGATTCTCTTTGTATCGCTGACGCCGGGCTACGCTCCGGATCTCATGAGCTACCTATTCGGTAGCATCCTGTTCGTCCCGGTCGGCTACATCTGGTGGGTCGTGTTCCTCGACTTCGTCATCATTCTGGCGGTTCTGCTTCTCCACACGAACCTGCAGGCCGTTGCATTCGACCAGGAGTTTGCCGAGGTCATGGGAGTACCGGTGGATGCGGTGTTGCTGGTGCTGCTCGGCCTCGCATCTCTGGCGGTGGTCACGCTGATAAGGGTGGTCGGTGTGATTCTCGTAATCGCTCTTTTGACCATCCCTGCAGCCACCGCTCAGCAGTGGGCCGTCAATCTGCGGCGCATGATGGTTGAAGCTGTGTTGATCGGGGCATTCTGTACGTCAAGCGGCCTCTTTCTCTCGTATGGACTCTCGGATGCCTATGGAATCAACGTCCCGACCGGGCCGCTCATCATCCTGATTGCGGTCATCGTGTTTGGGGCGAGCAGCGCGGTCCACGCTGCTGTGGTGAAGAGCCCTCGAGTTTGAGGCCGATAGGATGAACGTCGACAGGAGTGACGATCTCGACCGCACCAGGATGCGGACCAAGAGGCTCGTGGGCTCCGTTCCTGAGAATGCTCTGTACCGGCAAATCGTCGACTTCCTGAGTCCACTGGCCTGGGATCTCGGTCACATCGCGGAGTTCGAAGAGTTGTGGCTGGTCAGGAACCTCCAGGCACCGGATGCCCCCATTGCTCTCAAGGGTGTCTACAACCCCTTCGAATATCCACGGGAGATTCGCGGAGAGCTCAGATTGCCGGGTCGTGACGAGCTGCTTGCGCACATGGACGAAGTCCGGAAGCGGGCGTTGCTCGCGATTGAAGGTGTTCGACCGGACGGGAGCGAGCGGTTGTACGAGAGCGGCTTTCTCGAACGTATGGTTTGCCAGCACGAGGCTCAGCACCAGGAAACCATGCTTCAGGCGCTAGACATTCCTGCTGGAGAATGGGGAGTTCCGGGCATTGATGTGGTGGCGGGTGAGGTGGGGCCATCCGGTGGGGCGGACGCTGTAAACGATGAAGAGAGGATCGCCATCCCCGCCGGCCCCTTCTTGATGGGAACCGACGATCAGTCCCGTGCCTACGACAATGAGCGGCCCCGGCACGAGGTGTATCTCGGCGACTTCAGCATCGACCGATTCCCTGCCAGCGTCCGGAGATGGCGCCTGTTCATGGAAGACGGCGGCTACCAGAAACGAGAGCTATGGTCTGATGAGGGAGCCCACTGGCTCGAGCAGTCTGGCGCGTCGCATCCGCAGGGGTGGGTCCCGAGCGACGATGGTGGTTGGCATGTGCTTCGATTCGGGCACGAGACGGCTCTCGATGAGGGAGAGCCGGTGCAACATGTCTGCTACTGGGAGGCGGAGGCCTTCGCGCGATGGGCCGGGGGCCGGCTACCTCTTGAAGCGGAATGGGAAAAGGCCGCCGCCTGGGATCCCACGACTGGTAGCCGTCGCGAATATCCGTGGGGTGACGAGGCACCTACGCCGCGGCACGCGAACCTCGATGGTCTCCACTGGGGGCCTGCGCCAATTGGGCGGTACAGTTTGGGGGCCTCGGCCTACGGGGTCGAGCAAATGCTCGGTGATGTCTACGAGTGGACGAGATCCAGATTCGAGGCCTACCCCGGCTTCACCGCCTTCCCGTATAGGGAGTACAGCGAGGTCTTCTTTGGTGGCCCCTACCGGGTGCTGCGAGGCGCCTCCTGGGCCATCGACTCTCTAGTGGCGCGCAACTCATACCGCAACTGGGATCTGCCACAGCGCCGCCAGATCTTCGCCGGTGTGCGCGTCGCCCGAGATGTACACTGAAAGCCTGGAGAGGAGCAGATTCAGGCAAGAGTCCGAACGCTAGCGGGTGTCATGGAAACTGCTGTCGATTTGGTCAGCATCTACCTTCAGCTCAACGGCTATTTCGTGCAGACTGAGGTTCCCGTTGTCCAGAGAGTCCCCGATGACCCGGAGCGCTTCGAGCAAGTAACCGACATCGACATCCTTGCGGTTCGCTTTCCATCAACGGCTCATCTCGAGGAGCCGAGGGACCGAGAGGAATGGGCCGGGACCGTTGCCCTTGACCCTCACCTCGGCGCGCCGAAGGAGAAGATCGACGTCATCCTGGGAGAAGTGAAGGAGGGGTCGAGCCGCCTCAACCCGAGACTGATGGAGCCAAAGATCCTACGCGCAGCCGTGCGCCATACCGGCGGATGCATGCCTGGTGACCTCGAGCGCATCGTCGAAGATCTCATAGAGAACGGTGAGGCGAGTGCAGTTCACTGCAACGGTGGTGCGCAGGCAATTCGCCTCGTGGCATTCGGCGGAACACGGCCCGATCCGAAAGGTAGGAACTTC
>CALAKE010000504.1 GCA_937922775.1 uncultured bacterium
TCAGGATCTTGTTTACTTTACCACCCGGGCTTGCGCAGCGCGCCGCGCAGCGGCGTCTGCTTCGAGAATGGACTCGATCGAGTCGGCCGACGTGGTGGGGACCTCTTCCAGCACATCGGCTACGACAGAAGTGATCTGGTCAAAGCGGAGCTCGCGCTCGAGAAATGCCGCTACGGCAACCTCGTCGGCGGCATTCAATACAGCAGGCGCCGTGCCTCCCGCCCGCAGAGCCTGCCGGGCCAAGTCGAGAGCGACGAAGCGGTCACCCCCGGAAGGTTCGAAGTCCCAAGGGGAGCTCGCTGGAACTTGGAGGTATTCAACCACCGATTTCCAGCGCTCTGGGTACGACAGAGCGTACTGAATCGGGATGCGCATATCGGTGGGTCCTACCTGTGCGACGAGTGAGCCGTCAGAGAACTCGACGAGGGAATGAACCGCGCTCTGGGGGTGGACGACCACCTCGATCGCCTCGAGAGGGACCCCAAAGAGCCAGTACGCCTCGATGATCTCGAACCCCTTGTTCATCAGTGTCGCCGAGTCGATGGTGATGCGCTGTCCCATCAGCCAGGTCGGATGATTCAGGGCCTCTTCCGGCGTGACCTCGGCGAGGCGCTCCTGAGGCCAGGTGCGGAAAGGGCCGCCGCTGGCGGTGAGAATGAGCCGGCGCACATTCGAGATGTGCTCTCCTCTCAGGCACTGGTGCAGGGCATTGGGCTCCGAGTCGACCGGCAACACGTCTGCCTCGTGGCGGCGCGCCGCCGCCATGATCAGCTCGCCGGCCATGACCAGAGACTCTTTGTTGGCGAGAGCGACCTGTTTTCCTGCCGTGACCGCGTCGTAGGTGACCGCGAGTCCGGCTGCACCCACGACCGCGTTCAGGACGGTGTCGACGTTCGAGTGCAAGCTGATCTCGCGGAGGCCTTCAGCTCCCCAAACCACACGCGTGCCTCCGGGCTCCAGGCGTCGGCGCAGCTCGGCCGCATCCTGCTCGGTGCCCACGGAGACGACGCTGGGCTGCCAGCGCTCTGCCTGTTCCGCGAGGAGATCTACATTTCGTCCCGCGGCCAGGCACTCCACGTGCAGGCGGTCGGGGTGACCGGCAGCGACATCGAGGGCCTGCGTGCCCACCGAGCCGGTGGAGCCGAGGATGGCGATCCTTTTCTTGTCCATGGCGTGCTACCAAGCGAGGTCGATGAGGAAGAGCACCACGTAGAGAGTGGCCCCTCCGAGCAACAGTCCGTCGATCCGATCCATGATGCCCCCATGGCCGGGCAGAAGTGCGGAGGAGTCTTTGGTCTTGGCGGCTCGCTTGAGTGAGGACTCGAAAAGATCACCGGCTTGCCCGACAAACCCGAGCACAATGCCGAGAAGGCCGGCGCTGATCAGGTCGATCTCGGGCAGCCAGTAGTAACCAACGACTGCCGCGCCGATCGCGCTTGCCACGAGCCCGGAGACAGCTCCCTCTATTGTCTTTTTGGGCGAAAGCGACGGGGCGAGTGGATGTCGGCCCATCAACCTACCGCCGTAGAGCGCGAAGACATCTCCCGCGCTGACCGCGACGTAGAGGAAAACCAGCCACGCGACCGCATTCTCCTCTCGATAGCGCAGCCCGACCTGAAATCCGGGCAGCAGCCCCAACCAAACGCATCCACCGATGGTCGCCACGACACGTCGTACGGCCAGGGACGGGTGTTTTTGACCTGCCGCCAAGCCCGCCAGGGTCGCGACGATGGCCGCGGTGCCGAGGGCGACGACCTGCGCTCCCGGATAGGGAAGGGCAAAGGAGATCGCACAGGAGACGGCCAGCAGCATTCCCAGGCCCCGAAGTGGTGCCGCTCCTGCCTCGGCCGCAAGCCCCGCAAACTCACGCCAGGCGAGGACGACGAACACCATCAGGACAGCGACGAAGACCATGGGCTGGTCGGTGAAATACAGTGACGCCGCAAGCAACGCGATGAGGGCGATTGCTGTACCGATGCGAACCAAAACGGCTCAGCCTCTTCCGGTATCGACTGCCCCGTAGCGCCGTTCGCGCTTCTGGAAGTCGACGATCGCGCGGAGAAGATCAGCCCGACGAAAGTCAGGCCACAGCTTGCTGGTTACCCAAATCTCGGCGTACGCGATTTGGTAGAGCATGAAGTTGGAGATGCGTAACTCGCCACTTGTGCGGATGAGGAGGTCAGGATCGGGCACGCCCGCCGTATAGAGATAGTTGGAGAGCCAGCTCTCGTCGAGCTCGGCCGGGTCGAAATCGCCGTTGCGGGCAACCTCGAGGGCCGCCCGAAAGGCGTCGACGATCTCCGTACGGCCGCCGTAGTTGAGCGCGATGATGAAGCGCATGCCGGTGTTGGCACTGGTGGCGGCGATGGCGCTGCGCACGTCTTCCTGGACGTCTTCGGGAAGACCGTCCAGCCGCCCAATGCTCTCGAAACGAATGGAATGCTCCAGCAAAGTTCCGAGCTCGCGCCCTAGATACTCTTTGAGGAGCTCCATGAGGGCGTCGATTTCCTGTCGCGGCCGTTTCCAGTTCTCCACAGAGAAGGCGTACAGAGTGAGCGTTTCGATTCCAGCGCGTGCCGCGGTTTCGACGACCTCTCTTACCGATGTGATTCCGGCCCGGTGGCCCTCGACGCGGGGCAATCCCTGGAGCCCGGCCCAGCGGCCGTTTCCGTCCATGATGATCGCGATGTGGCGTGGAAGGCGTGCCCAGTCGACGAGCCTGACCAACTCGAGAGCCTGTTCATCGCTCTCGACATACGGGAGTAAGTCGGCTGGTGCGGCATCGCTCGTGACGCTCTGGCTCATTGGCTAGTCTCCGTCGAGCCGTAGCCGTCCGGGTGCCGAGCACGCCATGCCCATGCATCGCTCAGAAGAGCGTCGAGCTGAGAGCGCTGGGCGGTCCAGCCGAGGTCCTTCTCTGCTCGCTGTGAATCGGCTACCAGCATGGCCGGGTCACCTGGTCGCCGACCCTTGATCCGGACAGGAATCGTGTGCCCCGTAATCCGACGTGCCGACTCGACGACCTCGAGGACGCTGTGGCCATGCTCGCTTCCGAGGTTGAAGACACCCCCCGCGTGGCCTCCTGAGAGCCTTTCCAAAGCGGCCACGTGTCCGGCCGCCAGGTCAAGCACGTGCACGTAGTCG